>QEVJ01000229.1 GCA_003576845.1 Planctomycetota bacterium | reverse complement strand
CTTCTTCCAGTAGGAGATGTCGTGACACAACTCTCATACCAGAAGGAACTTCCCGCTTTTTTGCCAGACCAATTTCCTTAACTTGATGCGTATGGGGTCTCACCTCGTTCGACCGACCCGACGTCGGCCGGACGCGAGGCGCGTTCCGCTTATCCGGCGTCCGTTCACGCGGTAAACTTGTATGGTCGCTGAATCCTCGTGCGTTCGTGCGGGCGACGGCGCGGGACACTTGACGAACAGAGAATCCGTGGAATGCCGCCTGAACCTTCGAAGCGCCGCCGCCGAATTGGGTGGTCGATGATTGCGCTGACCGTCCTGTTCTGCGCGACTATGCCGAGCGGTTGCGGAAGCGGCGATGACGAGCCCGTCGCGGCACGAAAACCGGCCAAGACGAAGACCGCGTCGAGAAAGAGTTCCAACAGCGCGCTCGACAAGGGGGAAAAGTCGGAAGCCCAGCGCAAGCTCGAAATGCGGAAGAAGCTCAAGCAGCCCAACCTCGACCCGCCGGAAGGCGTAAAGCCGCGCCAGTCGCGGACGTTCTCCGACCTGCTCGAAGGCGACGACCCCGCCGATGCGACGGCCGACCAGACGGCCGACAAGCCGCTCGACGAAGCGGCGATTGCGGCAGCCGGACTGCGCAAGATTTCGAGCAAGCACCTGACGCTGATTACCGACTTGCCGTCCTCTCCGGCGGTCGACGAATTGCCGCGGGTGTTCGATCTGGCCGTGCCGCAGTGGATCGACTATTTCAAGCTCGACCGGGCGAAGCTGGAAAGCTGGAACCTCCGCGTCGCATTGATGAAGGATAAGGAGAAGTTCAAGGCGCCGGGCTTGTTGCCGGAGGGATTGCCGGACTTCTTGCACGGTTTCGCCCGGCCGCAAATGGCGTGGCTTTACGAGCAGCCAACCGACTATTACCGCCGGCATTTGCTGCTGCACGAAGGGACGCACGCGATCATGTACACGGCGCTGGGCCGCGCGGGCCCGCCGTGGTACAGCGAAGGACTGGCCGAGCACCTGGCCACGCACCGCTGGGCCGACGGCCAGCTTACGCTGCGATACTTTCCGAAGAGCCGCGAGGAAACGCCCGGCCTAGGGCGAATCAAGATCGTGCGCGACGAATTTGCGGCGGGTAAGCATCCTGCGCTCGCCACGGTGATGGCCTACGACACGCTCGCCCATCGCAAGAACGAGCCGTATGCGTGGAGTTGGGCCGCGGTCGCGTTCTTGGATTCGCACCCGCGGTATCGCGACCGGTTCGGCAAGCTGCTCGCCGACGTCGACAAGGATGCGTCCGCGTTCACCGTGGCCGTTCGCGGGTTGTACGAGACCGATCTCGCGGCGCTTCAAGAGGAGTGGCAGGTCTATATCGCCTCGCTCGAACACGACTACGATTTCGAGCGGACCGCGATCGACTTTACGCCCGGAAGCGACTTTTCGGCGGGACTCAAGACGATGGCCGTTGCGGCCGACCGGGGTTGGCAAAACACCGGAGTGCGGCTCATCGCGGGAAAGAAGTATCAGCTCTCCGCGTCGGGCCGATTTCAAGTCGCCAGCGCGCCGCGGCCGTGGATGTCCGAGGCGAACGGTGTGTCGATCCGCTATTATCGAGAGCGTCCGCTGGGGATGCTGCTCGCGGCCGTTCGACCGGACGGCGACGGCGCCCTACCGCTCGACGGCGGCACGCCGAGCGCGCTGCTATCGCCCATTTCCATCGGACTGGCCGCGGAACTCGCACCGGCTCAATCGGGCACGCTGTATTTCAAGATCAACGACTCCGCCGGCGAATTGCACGATAACCAGGGCAGTTTGAGCGTTAGCATTCAAGCGAAACCGTGACCGAAAGCCGGAACGAATTGGCGACGCCATCGTACGCACCAAGACCACGACCCGATCATGAAGATTCTGATTCGCGGCGCCACGGTCGTGCTTCCTACGGGCTCGCTGCAAACGAGCGTGCTCGTCGACGGCGCGAAAATCGCCGCGATCGACCCCGCCGTGCACACGACCGTCGATGAAGTCGTCGACGCCGTCGGCTTGCACCTGTTGCCCGGCGTCATCGACGATCAAGTTCACTTTCGCGAGCCGGGGCTGACGCACAAGGAAGACCTGCGCACGGCGTCGATGGCCTGCGCCAAGGGCGGCGTCACGACCTTTCTGGAAATGCCGAACACCGTGCCCCCGGCCACGACGCAGGCGCTCGTCGAGGCGAAGCTCGCCCTCGCCGCCGAGAAAAGCGTCGTCAATTACGGCTTCTACATCGGCGCCACGCCCACAAACGTCGCCGAACTGGCCGCCGCCACCCGAACGCCCGGCATCAAGATCTTCATCGGTTCGAGCACGGGCGATCTGCTCGTCGACGATCAGGAGGCGCTCGAGCGGATCTTCGCGGAGACGACGCTGCCGATCACCGCCCATTGCGAAGACGAGACGACCGTTCGTCGCAACCGCGCGCGGCTCGCCGGCACCCGCGACGTGGCAGATCACTCGCGGATTCGCGACCGCGAAGCGGCCGTCGTCGCTACACGGCGGGCGATCGACCTGGCCAAACGCCATCGGCATCGCTTTCACGTGCTGCACGTTTCCACGGGCGACGAAACGGATTTGCTCGCCGACCACGCGAACCTCATTACGGCCGAAGCGTGCCCGCACCATCTCTTCTTCAACGTCGACGATTATTCCCTGCTCGGCACGCGGGTGCAGATGAATCCGTCGATCAAGTCGGCGGACGACAACCGGCGGCTCTGGCAGGCTCTGCTCGACGGACGAATACAGGTCGTCGCCACCGATCACGCGCCGCATACCCTCGAAGAAAAAGCCCGGCCCTATCCCGAGTCGCCGTCGGGCTTGCCGGCCGTCGAGAACTCGCTGGCCCTGATGCTCAACGAGGCGAACCGCGGCCGCTGCAAGCTCGAACAAGTCGTGCAGTGGATGTGCGAGGCGCCGGCCCGCGTGTGGGACATTGTCGACAAGGGCCGGATCGAAGTCGGCAACGACGCCGATCTCGTGCTGGTGGACATGCACATGGCGGCGACGATTCGCGACGAAGAACAATTGACCAAATGCCGCTGGAGTCCGTGGCACGGCACGACGCTTATGGGTTGGCCCGTGCGAACGTGGGTGCTCGGCCGCGAGGTGTATCGCCACGGCGTAATCGACGCAACCATCCGCGGCGGCGAGGCTCGGTTCGACCACAGCCGCGGCGGGTATTGGAAGACCTCATGAAACGGCTAGCGACGCGGTCGGTCGATTTCGGCGCGTTTCGGGTGGACTTCGCGCCGCAGGGCGATCGCATTGCGCACATCCTCTACGTCGCGTCGCCTGCGGATGATCCGGCGCGGCCCGGCTGGATCGAGTTGCTCCGGTCGGTCGAAAGTTCGGCCGATGCCGCATGGCTGGCGAGTCCACCGTTGCAGGAGTTGCACGTCGAGGAGCGCGGTGGCGAGCCGGTGGCGCTGCTTGTCGGCCGTGCTGGAAAAAATCATTGGTCGGCGAGCATCGGTTGCGAGCGGGACGTCGCGAATGACGATGGGAACAGCGCGACGGGGCGGCAAAAGCTGGTGATCGACATTGCCTGCCGCGTTTCTTCGCTCCCCACGACGCTGGCGAGCACGTATGACCTGGCCGGCGGCGTCGAATGCGTCGGCGAAATGGAACGACCTTCCGGCGACGGCGCCCGCGGGAGTTCGACGGTGCTCCTATCTTTCGGCGAAACTCGTTGGCGCCTTTCCGCCGACGCCGGGAGCAGCGTTATCCTTTCGACCGACGCTCAACGCCTATCCGTTCGACCGATATCCGCCGTTGCGGCCGCGCCGGCGACCATTCGTTGGCGGGGCGTGCTGAGCGCCGCCGCCGACGACCGGGCCGGTAGCTCCTGCGGAAACGTATGTCCATGCGGCGAAACGGCCCGGCTGCGAGCTTGAAATCCGCCCGCTCCTTCGTGTACCTTATAGAGGGGTAATCGAGCCTTCGTTTCGACTCGAACGACCGAGGATCGGCGATGAGATTGTGCGCTCTACCGACGGATTTGGGCCGGCGGATTCCGTGGCGCGTCGCACTTGCCGTAGCAATGTGCATCGCGGCGCTCCGTGCGGTTCCTGCGGCGCCGGACGCTCCCGCCGACGCGGCTGCCACGGAGCACAAGTTCTCTGCTGAGGATCGCGCGTATTGGGCGCTGCAACCCGTCCGACGCCCCGAGACGCCGTCCGTAGCGAACGCGGCGTGGGCGCGAAACGCCGTGGACCGCTTCGTGCTGGCAAAGCTCGCAGCGGCCTCGCTCGTCCCAAGCCCGCAGGCCGATCGCGCGACGCTCCTGCGGCGATTGTCGTTCGATCTTGCCGGCCTGCCGCCCGAGCCGGAAGACGTCGCGGCGTTCGAAGCGGACGAAAGTCCCGACGCCTACGAGCGACAGGTCGATCGGTTGCTCGCCTCGCCGCGGATGGGCGAGCGCTGGGCGCGGCACTGGCTCGACTTGGCCCGCTACGCCGAGACGGATGGTTTCAAAGCCGACGTGACGCGGCGCAACGCCTGGCGCTACCGCGACTACGTGATCGCGGCGCTCAACGCCGACAAGCCGTACGACCGGTTCTTGATGGAGCAGATCGCCGGCGACGAGATCGCGCCCCGCGACTCGGCCGCGCTCGTGGCGACCGGTTTTCTGCGCCACTGGCCCTACGAGGACAACGGCCGCGACGTGTTCGGCCAGCGGCAAAACATTCTGGACGACGTAACGGACGTGACGGCTCAGGTATGCCTGGGCCTGACGTTCAAGTGTGCGAAGTGCCACGACCACAAATACGACCCGATTCTCCGCAAGGACTATTTCCGCTTGCAGGCGTTTTTCGCGGCGATGGTGCCGCGGGATGACTTGCCGGTCGGTTCGCCGGAGACGCTCGCCGCGGCCGAGGCGCAGCTTGCCGCGTGGCGCGAAGCGACCGAGGACGTGCGGACGAAGCTCGAAGCGCTCGAAGCGCCGATTCGCACGAAAATGCGTCGCGAGCAGATGGCCGTGTTTCCCAAAGAGGTGCAGGCGATTCTCGACAAGCCGGCCGCCCAGCGCACGCCGCAGGAGGCGATCGTCGCCGATCTGGCGAGCAAGCAGATCAAGTACGAAGAGAAAGATTTGTCGAAGCGGATGGCGAAGGACGTTCAGGAAGAATGGACCTCGCTGCGCAAGGAAATGGAGTCGGCGAAAGTCGAACCCCCGCCGGAATTGCCCGTGGCGATGAGCGTCCGCGACTTGGGCGCGGGTGTGCCCGAAGTGGTGATGCCGGGCGATGCGAAGCGCGAGGCGATCGCGCCCGGATTCTTGTCGATTCTCGATCCGCGAACGGTCGATGGCGACGAGGGCCGCCGGACGACCCTTGCCGAGTGGATCGCTTCGCCGCAGAACCCGTTCACCGCCCGGGTCGCGGTGAATCGGTTGTGGCAGCATCACTTCGGCGTGGGCATCGTCGCTTCGCCGGGCGATTTTGGGCGGCAGGGCGAACGGCCGACACACCCGGAATTGCTCGATTGGCTCGCCGATGAGTTCGCGCACGCGGCCGCGTGGGAATCGAAGCCGCTGCATCGGCTCATGGTCACCTCGGCGACGTATCGGCAGGCGTCGGCCGTTCCGCCGACGGCGGTTTCGACCGTCGGCGATGTCGCCTCGCGTGCGGCCGAGGTCGATCCCGAGAACAAGTTGCTCTGGCGAATGCGGATGCGGCGGGTCGAGGCGGAGATCCTTCGCGACAGTGTCCTCGCCGTGTCCGGCGAGTTGAACCTCGCGATGGGCGGACCGAGCGGAATGCCCGAATTGCCGCGCGAGTTGTCGGAGCGGTACGGCTGGACCAAGTCGCCGAAGGTCGAGGACCGCAATCGCCGCGGCGTCTATCTGTTCGCCAAACGGAACATGCGGCTGCCGCTGTTCGACGCCTTCGACGCGCCGGATACGCACGAAACCTGCTGCCGCCGCGACGAAACGACGACGGCGCCGCAAGCGCTGACGCTCCTCAACGACGAATGGATGCTCGGCCGCGCCGAGGCGCTCGCCCGCCGCGTGCAAAAACTCGCCGGCGACGAACCGGCGGCTCAAGTCGAAGCGGCCTGGCGCCTCGCGTTCGGCCGCGGACCAAGCGCCGAAAGCCGCGAGTCGGCACTGGCGTTCCTCACCCGTTCGCCGACGGACAAGGCGGCGCTGCGGGATTATTGCCACGTGCTATTGAATGCGAATGCGTTCGTGTACGTGGATTGAATGCTTTCAAGAATCAGTGCGTTAGCATGACTTGGCGGCTGCTTCGATTTTCGTGTCTGGCGTCCGCGGCTGTCGTCGTCATCGTTTTGTGTGCCTGGGCGGGATATCATGTCGTCGTCGGCGCCGATCCGCTTATTGTGCGCTTGTTTGGAATCCGCGATGACGTTGAACTGATTCGCACGGCAGAAATGGTCGAGGCGTTTCGAATTCGGGGCGACATGCAACGAAAACCGCCGCCTCAGGGCGTACGTCACATACATGGTCACACAATCCTTGCAGGTCCGGTCGTCGTCGATGCTGAGACACGCCGTGCGCTTGCGGAAACGCTGACATCCGCATGGACGTATTGGTGGATCGGCGGCAAGCCTTGTCTGCCGCAGCCGGGATTGGCATTCCGTTTTACAAAAGGAAATCGAGTCACGGAGATTCTGATTTGTTTCGAGTGTGACGAACTCATTGTACTGTCGCCGGAGCACGGTGAACGGTACGAGGACTTCGACTACGGGCGCGATGAACTCGTACGCATCGCGAAACGCCTATTTCCGGCGGACGATATTATCCAGTCGCTCGATTGACGTGTAACTCTATGGTTCGCTGCTGTTACGGAATTATTCTCGGGCGCTCAATTGAACTCGCAAACGATCCGGGGATGCCCTACGGTCAAGCGGTCCGCGTGGTCGTCTCTGAAATCCTCGGGGCTCCGGGCTGGGGCGAAGGCATCTTGCGGTCGGCCGGCGCTTTGGCCACCTGGGATTGAATATCTCCCTGCCGTCGCTGCGCATCGAT
>QEVJ01000228.1 GCA_003576845.1 Planctomycetota bacterium | reverse complement strand
ACTCGCGAAACTACGCTGACCGTAGTTGCGCTCACCGTATGCGCGCAATCAGAAATGCAAATTCAGCCATGACAGTGCTTTTTCAACAGGCTGCCAAGGGGCGCCCAGAGATCGTTCGAGGAGCACGGTTCCCGCGCGGCGACGGCAATCGGCCGCCGCCGCGCGGTTCACATTTCGGCAGGCACACGCGCCGCGGCTACGCGCAAGCGACGCATCCGACCGCCGCGACGGGCAGGCGAACGGCGACTCGGCGGACAAGAAAACCTGTCATGGCGCGGCCTGCACGAAACCCGAACGACGAAAGAAGCCGCCGCACCGCACCAGCCCGCAGGACGCATCAACTGCAACCCGCTACCGGGACGCGGCAACTCGCTACTCAATTGAAAACATAGGTCATGAACCGCCGCCGCGGGGGACAATTCTGCGCGCGAACCTGGTATTTGTCGTTACGCGCGGCACGGTTAGACTGAAACGCTCCCAAAGCGGTACTTCCGACGGAGGAAAGCAATACTCCGCGGTAGCGTCCGTTGGCGCGATGGGAATGCTCATTCGCCAGGCGAACACGGAGGAACTCGGGTATGGAAACTCTCGCGCGGATATTCGGCCTCGATTCCCGACGGCGCGTTTCGAAGCAACTTGCGTCGTCCCGCGTTTTCGAGTTGCTCGAAAGCCGGCTGACGCTGACCGCCGCAGCACACCTTGTGGCCGACGTCAATGTTACTGCGTCCGGATCGGGTGCCGGATTCTGGGGCTTTGCCGATGCAGGAGAGCAAACGTTTTTCTGGGCGAACGCACCCGACGCTTTGCGGAGTCTTTGGAGAACCGACGGAACTGCCGAAGGGACGCGATTCGTCAACGGAACGCAGGGCCGCGGCCTTACAAGTAGTGAGGGGCGAGCCTACTTCTTGCAGTTTGGCAGAGATCTATGGACCAGCGACGGGACACCGGAGGGCACCCACCTAAGCCTGACGTTGGCGACTCCGAGTACTGGTTCCAGCTATTACGTTGACTACAGTACGCTGTACGTCGCTCCGGACATGTACTTTCGCGCAGGCGCCGCCGTGTGGCAACTCGGTGGCTGGCCGAGCGGATGGGGGCTTGCAGCCAACGGCAGGATCACGAACGAACGACACGCATTAGGAATTTATTCTTCATCCGATGGCCGACCGAGCGACCTGACGCTTGTCGGCAGCTTATTGTACTACTACGGCGCCAATTCGACGCAGTCGGGACTGTGGCGATCCGATGGAACCGCGGAAGGCACTTTTGTGGTCAAGCCCTTCGGCAGTCAGGATGCCCAACGCGAGGCGATTGGGCTGACGGCGTTTCGAGGCGAACTTCTCTTCCTTTCGCGAAGTCCATCGAATCCCGATCGGGCGGCGCTATGGAAAAGCAATGGCACGATTGACGGAACGGAGATGATTCGCGAACTCGGGCCGCTGGCACAAGCGCGGTTCGTCACCGCCGTCGTTGCCGATGCGTTGTACTTTGCTGCGTTCGACGACGCATCGGCCTGGGGAGTTTGGAAAACGGACGGCACCGCCGAGGGAACGCTCAAGCTGGCGCAAGTGGGCCTGGGAGTGACCGGCGACGAGACGTTGCAGATCGGCGGGGCCGACAATGACCTGTTCGTTACGATCACCGGATCGTGGTCGTTCGCGGCTCAGGCATGGCACATCGACGCCGTGACGCAAGCGACGACGCTGTTGGTGAGCGGCGATCCCGCTCAGGCACGCTCGCAAATCGACGACTCGATCGTGGTCGGAGTCACGTTTTTTTTCGCCGCTGACTTCGGGCCGGGCAAGCGCGGACTTTGGAAGTCGGATGGAACCGTCGTCGGAACCGAATGGCTCAAAGACGTTTGGTCCCCGCGTCGCTCAAGCCGTATTCGCGACCTGATGAACATCAATGGTCGGCTATTGTTCATCGGCGACGACGACCGCTACGGTCAAGAAATCTGGCAAAGCGACGGCACGTCCGCGGGTACGACGGTTCTCAAGGAGATCTGGACCCAAACGATGGACGGCGAGATCGGAGCAATTGCCGCCGTTGGAGAAACCGCGTTTTTCGTCGCCAGCAGCGGCATGAACGACAACCTTTCGCACCATTTTGGACTCTATAGAACGGACCTGTCGGCGGCAGGGACTGAATTGGTTCTGGCGCCGCCCGAATGGCTCGGAAAGGAACCAAACTCGCTCGTAGGAGCCGGCGGCAACGTCTACTTCGCCGCAAATGGTCCTCGAGGGATCGAACTCTGGAAAAGCGATGGCACGCCAGAGGGTACGGTCCCATTCAGCGAAATACTCGCCGGTCGGAACGAGTATTTCGTCTATCCGGAAGCCATGACGGAGTTGGGTGGGATGCTCGTGTTCACCGCGAGCAGCGCCAATGGCCCCCGCACACTGTGGCGAACCGACGGCACCGCGGCCGGAACGAGGCTTTTCACATCGGTCTTTCCGACCGGAAGACGGTACGCTAACCGTCCCTATGAGTTCCCGCACGTGGTTCTCGACGAGGTCATGTACTTCCTGGCCTGGGATGAGGCTCACGGCACTGAGTTGTGGCGAACGGATAGCGCGGGAAAAGGTACGTGGATGGTAAAAGACGTACTTCCCGGCTCGGCAAGCGGCGCATATTTGGGCAGCATCGGATACTGCCAAGATATGGTCGTGTGGCGCGGGGAAGTTTACTTCATCGCCAACGACGGCGTCGGCGGCTTGGCGCTATGGAAAACCGATGGCACCGAAGTCGGCACGCGGATGGTCGACGCCATTCGAACCGGACGGTCCGAGAGCGATCGCCCTCACGGGCTATTCGCGACGGAACAGTTCGTGTTCTTCGTCGCCTCGAACGGCGATCGGGGTTGGGATCTATGGAAGAGCGACGGGACGGAACACGCCGCGGAGTTCGTCATGACCTTGACGCGATCGGATACGGACGGGGACGTTCTCCCCATCGGGTCCGCTGGAAACAGCTTCTTCTTTTATTTATCGAAGTATGGCAAGGAAGGTCTTTGGGTCACCGACGGAACCACCTCAGACGCATGGAAAGTGCTAGATGGCCTGCCGGAGGAACCCGTCGCGGTGTTCGAGGATCGCCTTATGTTTACGACCGAAGGGTGTTGCGGACAGACCGATTTGTGGATCAGCGACGGTACGGCGACGGGAACGACGCGAGTGGCGATCCTCAACAACAGTCTAGACAACTTCTTTTCCCCGGACCTCAAATTCGTTGGCCGCGCGGCACTGTTCCCACGCGACGATGGCATTCACGGAATCGAACTATGGTCGTACGGGCCGACGATCGCAGGCGATCTCAATCACGACTACCGCATCGATCGCCGCGACATGGCAATGCTCGCTCGTAGTTTCGGCCAGCAGCAGGGTGCAACGGCGGAGACCGGCGATCTAGACGGCGATGGGGCAATCGGACTCATCGACGTGTTGATGCTTCGCAATGGCAGTAACGCCGCGCCGACGGATACCGAAGCGTCCGCCGCGCTGGTCCAGGCGCGAACGTCAAACGGAAACGACTCGGTCGCGACGGTTCTCCGCGCAAAGAGGAGAACGTTGCCGACGATTGAGCAACGGAACGAATCGACCGACATCGCGATTAAGGCCTTCGCGCGCCTCGACGGATTGTCGTCTTCCCGGCGGCGGTCCAAGCATCGGAGGTGAGCACCCGGCGGGTCGACTTGTTGTGGCAGGTCTACCGACCGTGCAGCGCCAAAGCATCCCCGGCAGGAGTCGAACCTGCAACCCTCGGCTTAGAAGGCCGATGCTCTATCCGATTGAGCTACGGGGACGTGCGTCGCAAGTCGTTTGGCGCGAATGCGTTACGGTCTTCGCTTACGATCCACCCGAGCCGTGTGCGGTCTGGTGTTGGCCAGTTTCCGCGTCCTGCGTTCATGGTATCGCAACTTGTGTCGACAGACAATCAAACCATTTGACGGACAATCGCACGATTTGCCGGGATCGCGCGAATTCGTCGCCCGCTCGCGCGGCGGCGTGGAGCCGGCAGGACAGATGCGTTGTGCCGACCGAGCGGCACGCGTGCGCCGGCGCCGCCCCACTTGCCGTGGCGTCCGCCGGTTGTTGAAATGAGCGTCCGCGACACCGCCGAACGCGCCGCCGTCTGCGCCGCGAAGTAGCACGTAGCGGACGGATGCGCCGCGCGCTCCCGACCGTCACTTCAGCCGTTGGATTGCTCGATGATCGTTGGCGTTCCCAAGGAGATTAAACGCGACGAGTATCGCGTCGGCATGTTGCCGGTCGGCGTCGAGGAACTCGTTCGTGCCGGGCATCGCGTCGTGTTCGAGGCGGGAGCGGGACTCGGCTCGGGCTTGCCGGATCAGGCGTATGCCGACGCCGGGGCGGAAATCGTCCACGCCGCGGCCGAGGTTTGGACCCGTGCCGAGCTGGTCGTCAAAGTGAAGGAACCACTCGAAGCGGAATGGCCCCTGCTCCGCGCCGGGCAAACCGTGTTCACGTACTTTCACTTCGCCGCCGACCGCCGGCTGACCGAGAACGTGCTGGCGACGGGCATTACGGCCGTCGCCTATGAAACGCTCCGCGACGATCACGGCCGCTTGCCCCTGCTCACGCCGATGAGCGAAGTTGCCGGGCGGATGAGCATTCAAGAAGGGGCCAAGTTCCTCGAACGCCCGCAAATGGGCCGCGGCATCCTGCTCGGCGGCGTTCCGGGAGTCGCGCCGGCGACGATTGCCATTCTCGGCGGCGGTGTGGTCGGGGCGAACGCCGCCCGCATCGCCGCCGGTTTTCAGGCGAACGTCTCGATCATGGATATCAACATGGATCGCCTGCGATACCTCGACGACATCATGCCGCCGAACGTCGACGTGCTGTTTTCGGATCGGCACTCGATCCGCGAGCAAATCGCCCGGGCCGATCTCGTCATCGGCGCGGTGCTCGTGCCCGGGGCCAAAGCGCCGGTACTGATCGAGCGCAGCGACTTGAAGTTGATGAAGCCTGGCAGCGTGATCATCGACGTGGCGATCGACCAAGGTGGATGTTTCGAGACGAGCAAGCCAACGACGCATAGCGAACCGACGTACATCGTCGACGACGTCGTGCACTATTGCGTGACGAACATGCCCGGCGCAGTGGGCCGCACGAGCACGTACGCGCTGTGCAACGTGACGCTGCCGTGGGTGCTGCGGATCGCCGCGGCGGGTATCGAACAAGCCGCGGCCAAATCGCCGCCCATCGCCCGAGCAATCAATCTGCACGCCGGCGCGGTAACGAACCGGGCGGTCGCGGAAACGTTCGCAATGAAGTACGACGGGCGGTTTGACGCATAGATGCGAAGGTTCAGTTTCAAGTCCTAATTCCCAAGTCTCAACGCTCAATGAATGTGCGAAGTCCCAATGCCCAATGCAGTGTGACGCTCGCAGAAGACTTCAACCTTAAGCCTTTCGACTTATTTGAGCCTTCGAAACTTAAGCCTTGAACCTTTCCCGCAACGTTCCGCGCAACCGACCACAACCCTGTTAGCGAGATAAACTCCATGACCGAGGTCCGCGTAGGTATCTTGATGGGCAGCGACAGCGACTGGCCGAAGATCGAGGCGGTCGGCGAGGCGCTAGACGAATTCGGCGTCGGGTGGGAGGCGAACGTGATGAGCGCCCACCGCACGCCCGACGCCGTCGCCAAGTATGCCGCCGAAGCGGCCGGTCGCGGGCTGAAGGTGCTGATCTGCGCGGCGGGCGGCGCAGCCCATCTGGGCGGCGTGGTCGCTGCGCACTCGACGCTCCCCGTAATCGGCATTCCGGTTCCCACCGCCGAACTCGGCGGTCTCGATTCGCTGCTCTCGATCGTCCAAATGCCCGGCGACGTGCCCGTCGCCAGCGTCGCGGTCGGTATGGGCGGGCCGCGCAACGCCGGCCTGTTCGCCGTCCAGATTCTGGCCACCGGCGACAGCACACTCGCCGCCAAGCTCGTCGAGTTCAAGAAGAAGCTCGCAACCAAGATCGAAGCCAAGAACGCGGCGTTTCAGCAACAACTGCGCGGGTGAGGCCGCGATCGTTCGTCGCCACACGTCGCTGCGTTTCGCCCGCCATGAGTACAAGCCTTGTACACGTGCTGACGATTGTTGGTGAAGGCGCCCGCGATGCGGAGGCGGCATGTGAAGAGTTGCTTAGCCGCCGCGTCGAACACGAAGTGGGATCGTATGGAAGCGACGACTGGTCGCAGGCAGACCATCGCGCGATCGAAGCCTTGTGCCGGTCGCTAATCGAGCGTGCGCATGCGTCGCCTGTGATCTACTACGCTCAGTACCTCGATGCACGGACCGTTGCCGATTCACGATTTTCGCTGCTGGAATGGCTCGACAATGTGCGCCGCCAAATCTGCGGCGACTATTTTGGCATGGCATACTATCCGTCGCGGTTTCGCGAGCCGCTGCTCGAACAAATTGCGAAGTTTCGCCGGCGGAGGGTTTATCGAACGCAGGCCGAAGACCGCTGGTATCTGCAACACGTAAGCGAAGCACTGTGCGCCATGGATTGGGTAGAATCAGCGTCCGTCGTGATTGCCATTAGCGAGCATCTCGGACCATCGCGAACCGATGAGGACATCCTCGATGCACTTGGATCGACCAATGTCGCGGCCGAAACCACTCGCCGGATGCAACGCTCCAAATAATCAAGCGAGGCCCGATGTGCTCGATAGTCTCGGTGCCGCCGCGTACCCGTTGCTCCTCTCTGCGGCCTCTGCGAGACCTCCGCGACCTCCGCGTTAAGAAATCAACCCGCTCTCCTGCACGAAAAGGCTCAAGAACTGAGCGAGACTCCCCCGACGTGCCAACGCCAACCGAGCATCCAAGATGACGAACTTCGACATAGACCCCAGACACGTCCGCTCCCGCCAGCAGCGCCTTCTCGCCGAGATTCGCGCGCTCGACCTCGACCTGGCGATCGTCAACCTCCCGGAGCATGTGCAGTGGCTCGCCGGGCCGTATGTCTGGCGGCTCGTGCAGTCGTCGGCCGTGCTTTGGGCCGATGGCCGCGTGACCGTCGTCGCGCCGCCG
>QEVJ01000047.1 GCA_003576845.1 Planctomycetota bacterium | reverse complement strand
CGTGTCGTGCCGCGGGCCGGGCTGCTCGGGTCGCTCGCGGCGATTGCCCTCGTGCTGATTAGCTTTCTGCCGCTGTTGGAAATTGCCCGGTTTCCGGTCGCCGGCTTTGCGGCACTGGCGGTCATTTTGACGTGCCTGATTGCCCGGGTGCCGTTTCCGCTGCGGATTCCGGGAACGCTGGCGGCGCTCGGCGTGGGCTGTGTCGTTTACTACGGAATGCTGGCGGCGGGGGTTGGCCCGGCGGAAACGGAGCAGGTCGAAATCCACTGGGTGCCCACCGGTTGGCTGGCGGCCTTTCGCTTCGAGTGGCTGGCGGCGATGGACGACTCGCTGCAATACCTGCCGGTCGTCATTCCGTTCGCGTTGGCGACCGTGGTCGGCGGCATCGACTGCACCGAAAGCGCCGCGGCCGCCGGAGACGAGTACGACACGCGGGCAATCGTCGGCGTCGAGGCGCTGGCGACCTTGGCGGCGGCGTTGTGCGGCGGCGTGATTCAGACCACGCCATACATCGGCCATCCGGCTTACAAAGCCATGGGCGGACGTGCGGCATATACCCTCGCCACGGCCCTGTTCATCGGCGGGGCCGGCGTCCTTGGGTACTTCGGCCTGCTCTACGTGTATCTCCCCAAGTGCGCCCTGTTCGGCATCCTGATCTTCATCGGCCTGGAGATCACCGCACAGAGTTTTCACGCCACGCCCGTGCGGCACTATGCCGCGGTCGCGTTTTCGTGCGTGCCGGCGATGGCCGTGCTCGTGATGGCGTTCGCCGATCGGCTCGTGGGCATGCAGATCGACCCCGCGACCGGCGTGCCGGACCTCGATCAGCTTGCCGCGAAGCTGACGGCGATGAACGTGCCGTCCGACCTCGCCCGCGAACTTCAGACGGTGCGTGCGCTGTCCAATGGGTTCATCGTGACGAGCCTTTTGTGGGCGGCGGGATTGGCGTCGCTGATCGACAAGCGGCTCGACGTCGCGGCCCGATACTTCGCCGTCGCCGCGGTGCTCGCCGCGTTCGGCGTCATCCACTCGCCGCTAGCCGGCAGCCCGCTCATTAACCCGTTCGCGGCGACCGAATTGCCGGCCATTGCAGCGGGGCAAACGCACTTGCACTTCGCGGCGGGATACGCGGCGATGGCAGGGTTGCTGTGGACGTGGCAGCGATCGAAGTCACTTGGATCATTGGTGAATCGCTTGAAAATGTAAGGCGCTGCGTGCTTCTTATATGGCTAAGCTGGCCGAGCTAAAATGAAGACTCGACATCGCGTGAATTCTCGCCAACAGGTAATACGTTGATGCACAGCGAACCATTTCTAGAACGTGTTCGAATTCGAAATTACAAGAGTATCGGTTGCTGCGATGTTCGAATGGGGCGGTTTACGGCGCTTGTCGGCCGCAACGGATCCGGCAAGAGCAATTTCCTCGACGCGCTTCGTTTTGTGTCGGATGGATTGCAGACCTCGCTCGACCATGCGATTCGCGCTCGCGGCGGCGTGAACGAGGTCAGACGCCGCAGCACGGGACATCCTCACAACTTCGAGATCCGATTGTTCCTGAATCTGTCTCCCGCCGAATTTGCGGACTACGGATTTGAGATTGCCGGCCAGGAAAAGGGCGGATTTGCCGTCAAATGGGAACGCCTCCGAATCGTCAAGGGTAACGGCAGCACGGCCGCCGAGTTCTACGTTCGCGATGGACAAGCAAAGTCATCCTTGGGAATGAACATTCCGCCGGCATCCGCCGATCGCTTGTACCTGGTTACGGCGGCCGGTTTGCCCGAGTTTCGAGCGACCTACGATGCGCTTTTGTCCATGGGGTTTTACAACCTCAATCCGGAGCAAATGAAGGAGAACCAGATTCCGGATGCGGGAGAATTGCTGCGCCGCGATGGGAGCAACATTGCAAGCGTCGTGGCGAGATTGAACGACGACCGGCCGGAGTTAAAGCAACGAATCGGAGAGTACCTGCGCGTCATCGTTCCGGACGTAGCCAGCTTCGATCGTGTTGCGCTGGGAGCTCGTGAAACGCTCGTCTTCCACCAGCAAGTAAAAGGCTCGAAGCACCCCTGGAAGTTTCACGCCGCGAGCATGTCCGACGGCACACTCCGCGCATTAGGGATACTCGTGGCTTCGATGCAACTGTCCGGCCGCAAGGACGCGATACGATTGACGGGAATCGAGGAACCGGAAACCGCGCTGCATCCCGCGGCCGCCGAAGCCCTGATGTCCGCGCTGCGCGAGGCAGCCGAAAACACGCAGATCGTCATCACGACGCACAGTCCCGACCTCTTGGACGAATTCGATCAAGACCAGGATGAACTGCTCGTCGTCCGGTCGGAAGCGGGTCTTACTCTAATCGCCAGGGCAAGCGAACTCAATCGCGACGCCATCAAGGACCATTTGTATTCGCCCGGCGAACTGCTGCGAATGGACCAGTTGGAGCCGGATCGAGAGGATATCGAGCGGCAGAAGACGCTCGATTTTGGCTTCGAAGCTTTTGAGGCGAGCGTGTGAGCCGACTCCTGGTAGCGCCGATCGTCGAGGGCCACGGAGAATACGCGTCCATCCGCGAGTTGCTTCGCAGGGTGTGGTGCGAAGTTTGCGGCGGCGAGCACGTCGAGGTATTGCGCCCGATTCGAGAAAAGCGGCACCGCTTGGCCGCCGACAAGAACGGCGCCCTAAGCCGCGCGGTGCAATTTGCGGCGAGAAGCCTTCGAGCCGAGAAGCGATTCGCCGACTGGCCATCGCTGGTACTCGTGCTCCTTGACGCGGACAATGACCTGCCCTGCCAACTTGGCCCAGCGCTGCTTTCCACGGCACGAGCCGCGCAAAGCGATATCGACGTTTCTGTCGTGGTCGCCAACGTCGAGTACGAGACGTGGTTCGTCGCCGCCGCAGAGTCGCTCGGCGAGATGATTCGCCTTCGCGAGAACGAAACGGTTCCGGAAAACCCCGAAGCACTGCGGTGTGGAAAAGGATGGATCAAGCAGCGCGCGATCGGCCTTGGGTATTCTGAAACTCTCCACCAGCCTCGACTTACCGCCAAGTTCGATCTGGCTCTGTGTCGACGACGCTCGCCGTCGTTCGACAAGCTTTGCCGCGAGCTTGAACGGCGCTGCGTGCCGACTAGTCAACCGAGTGCAGACCAGCGAAACGCTTAGCGACGGTCGACCATGTTCACGCTCGACCAGGTCGTCCTCTGGGGCCGTTCGTTCGACGAGTATCGGCGGATGTTCGCCATCTCCGAAGCGGACTTGAGCCGGCGGATTCTCGGTTGTGCCGACGGCCCGGCAAGTTTCAACGCCGAGCTTTCGGCCCGCGGAGGCAACCGCACGGGCAACGTCGTGTCATGCGATCCGATGTACCGGTTCTCCAAGGCCGAGCTTCGCGGTCGCATCGGCGACAGCCTGCGTCTCGTGCTCGAACAAACGCGACGCAACGCCGCGGAGTTCGTGTGGAATGCCGACATTCCCGACATCGACGCGCTGGGCCGCCTGCGCATGGCGGCGATGGAGCGGTTTCTCGACGATTACGCTTTGGGCCGCGAGGAACGGCGCTACATCAACGCCGAGTTACCAAGTCTGCCTTTCGGCGACGACGCCTTCGACCTGGCCGTCTGTTCGCACTTCTTGTTTCTCTACAGCGCGCAGTTTCCCGCGGACTTTCACGTTGCCGCCGTTGCCGAACTGTGTCGCGTCGCTCGGGACGTGCGCATCTTCCCGCTGCTGGAACTGGGCAGCATTCGCTCGCGGCATGTCGATGCCGTCGTCGAAGGGCTACGCGAAGGCGGCTTTCGGGTCGGCATCGAAACGGTCGACTATGAGTTCCAACGCGGCGGAAACCAAATGCTGCGAATCGAGCGATGACCTGGTTCACTTGCGCGTCGGCAACCCATTCAGCGCCGCCGAGGCTTGTGGCCTCGCGCCGGGGAATTGCACGGGGGCGTCTTGCCCCGCCGGCAGCGTCATCGGTTCGATCGCCACGTTGTCGATCCACGCTTCACCGATGCCCGACATGGCGAACGTGACCGTGATCTGGTCGAGCCGCGTCGCGAAGCGATAGAGCGCGAACTCTTGCCACTCGGGCGCGTGGCCGATGCGCGTGGCCAAAGCGGGGCCGCCAAGCGAGTCGATAATCTCCAGCCCGTCGACGCTGCCAGTGATCGGTTTGACGATCCGCACGCGGCCGCGAATCCGCACGGCCGTATCCGCTCCGAACTGAACGGGCGCCGTGACGACCCATACCGGCGGCGTTTCGATCAACGTCGCGGACATCGTCGGGTCGCTCGCCGTTGCGGACACCAGTAACGACGATTGGCCCGCGAACGGCGCGGTCGGCGAAAGCTCGACATGCGTTTCGATTCCGGCCAGGCGATGCTGCCAGTGCTTCCAGCCGGCGTCGATCATCGCCGGCAGATTCTCGCAGTCGCCCTCGGCGAGCGAATTGCGGCCGACCACGGCGCGGCTAACGCGGTCGGCCATCCGCGATTGATCGACGAGCGTCGCCGGCGTGACGGCGAACGGACTCGCGACGGGCGAAGGCCATCCGCGCACCGACTGCTCCCAAGCGGCACGCTGCCACAACGCTGCGGCGCTCGCGGCGGCCTCGGCCGCGCGGTAAGCGGCCGCCGCGTTGCCTGCCGCAAGCCGTTGTTCCGCCTGGCGCAGCGCCGACCGTGCCGCGTCGAGCGTTTGGGCAGCGTCGATCTGACCCGCCGGAGCACTTCGCGCGGATCGAGGATTCGCCGGCGCGAGGTCGCCGAGCTGGGCCGCGTTCGCTTCGGCTTCCGCGAGCGCGCGGCGAACAACGGCGATCTTCCAACCGGCGGTCGTGCGGACCGTCGTCAGCGCTTGCCGGTTCAAGCTCGTCATGAGCAGCGTGTCGCTCGACAGGACGGCCATTCCGCAACCGCCGAAACCGTCCCAAAC
The DNA here is from genome assembly GCA_003576845.1 of Planctomycetota bacterium. Lineage (GTDB taxonomy): Bacteria > Planctomycetota > Planctomycetia > Pirellulales > PLA5 > PLA5. Next base: position 34,659 of record QEVJ01000047.1, on the reverse strand, counting down.
GAGGCTCGTCCCGCCTGCAACGCGCCGCCGTTCGAGCGAGCGCAACCCCGCGGCCGAGAGCACGAATGCATCTTCGGTTTCGGGCGAACCGGGCGCGACGAGCGCGATCGTGCCTTTGGGATGCGAGCCCGGCGCGAATTGACCGCCCGGGAGCACGCGCGTGGCAAACAACAGCTTTCCGCGCCGATTCTGAATGAGCGTAATCGCTGCTTGGGCATCGCGGTCGCGGGCGGTGGCCGCCCGCTGACCTTCCGCGAGCCACGGTTCGCACAGTTGCAACTCGCGATTGAGCAGGGCAAGTTCCATCGCGCGAACGGACACGACGTCGCGCTCGCCGGCCTGCGCCGCCGCCGATCCATCGGCGACCCGTTCGCGCAATCCAATTCGGGCGTGGGTGTTGAACAGCATGCCGCGGGCGCCCGCCGACAGTCCGACGATCGTCGCTTGCCGCACTGCCGCCGCGTCGAAAGCAGTCTCGCGTATCCGGCCCGGCAACAGCGATTCAATCTGATGCACGACGCGGGGATCGAGATCGAGATCGACCGCGGTCCAGAACGGCGTTCCCGGTCGCGCCAATTGCGGGCGCTCGCTCACGTACCGCGCATAGTCGGCCAGTTCGAGGCTCGTGCCCAACACCGGTTTGTCGACGAGCAGCACGTCAGCCACGCGGCTGTAGGCCCGCACCTGACTGTCGGCCTGGGCCACGAGCGGTCGCTGCCGCGCGTCTCGCTTGCGGAGCAGCGCGGCCAGTTGCGTCACCGCGTCGAGCTCGACGAGCGAGAGATGGTGTCCCAGGTTCCACGCCAACACGCCGTCGTACGCACCGCCGATACTTTTGGGCAACGGATCCGGCGGCGGGCAGACGATCCAAAAACCTGCGCGCCGCGCGTCGGCTACGAACTCGACCGTCGCCGGCCGCGACAGCCAAAGCGTGTTGAACCCGATCGCCGCCAACTCGCCGAGCGGCTCGCCGCGATACGCGACGGCCCGCGGGAAGAACGGTTTGCCGCCGACGAGCAGGACGTCGTTCTGCAATTCGACCTTTCGCGAGGAGCCGGCCGTGGTATTGTCCGTCTTCGGTTCGGTGATCACCACGTCGGCCTTCGCCTGGTCGGGCCGACGGCCAACGAAGCCCGCCACGTCCAAGTCGTCGAGCCAAACGGTCGTCCGCCCCTGTCCGCCGTAAAGATTCACGACTACCTGATCGACATACGCCTCGCGCGGATCGACCTTCGGTCCTAACCGCGCCCGCAACACGCGCACCTGATCATCCAGCGCCTTGGGCAGGCCCTCGACCGCGAGCATCTGCCACTGGCCGACCTGCGTATACGTTTCGCCACGAACGAGCACCGTTGCGGCGCTGCCCGTCGCCGGATCGAGCGTCCGCGGCAACACGATCCGCGCGAGAACCTGTAGACCCTGGCGCTGCGACTTCATCCACACCGTCGGCCGCAACTCGTCGATCACCCGCGCCTGTCCCACCGGATACGCGAAATAGACATACGACCCGATCCCGGCGGCAATCGAGATCGTCTCGCACGTTTCGCCCGAGCGGGCGGCATCCTGCACGCGGGCCTGGCGTTCGAGCCGATACCGGGTGTCCGCCGCGCCGCGCTGCCATGCCGGAGCGCCCGATTCGTGATCGTCGCGAAACGCCGATTGAGCCAGGGCGACTTGGCCCAGTCCCGCGAGCGCAAGCACCGCGCAACAGGCCCATCGCAAGAACGGCCCGAACCGGTGGCTGCCAGCAGTGCGTAACCAAAGCCAAGACACGCGACTGATACCTTCCCTGGTCCGGAGCGCTCGCGCCGTAATCCCACCCGCCTGTACCTTCTAGGTCAAGGCCAAGCGGCGATTGCCACTGCCATTCTCGAACGACGTGACCCGCGCCGGCCCGACAACGCGTCGCTATCCAATCGCGTTTCGCAGCCCGCACGCTACACCGGCGTTTCCCCACGGCAACGCACCGCCGCGGCCCGTTGATTCGACGTAACGCCGGACTGTAACAGGATTTGCGCAACAACTCCAGGCCAAGCGTGGCGAATCGGCATCGTGCGGAAAATCGCGCCGGCCATCCCCTGGCACGTCGCAACGCTATATGGTGCAATGACTTGTGTGCTTCCCGTCACTCCGTTTCCGAATGCGGCGCGCGGGCTGCGACTAGGGCGAGTATCACCTCACCTGGAGCCTTTACCAACCATGACCGAAGCCACGCCGAACGTCGCCGCCACACCCGAACAACTCCCCGCCGACCTGGTCGAGCTGGAAACCTTGCTCGCCAACCTGCCGGCCGAGCACCGTCGCGCAATCCTGCCCGTCTTTGACCGAGTCAAGGAAAGCACCCTTCGCCGCCGCCGGATTCTGAACCTCGTTCAGGACGCTCTGAGTCAATTGCGGCTTGACATGAAGTATCTGATGTTCGACCTGGAAGCCACCCGCCGCGAACGGGAAGAATTCCGCCGCCAGGTCGAAGGGCAAGGATAAGCCGACGCCGTACACACTCGCGATCGGTCTGGACACACGCCCTCGGCCGCCGCGGCAATCGCGGCGGCCGGCTCTCTTCCTGACGGGGTTGCGAGCGTATAATGACGAGAAGCTGGCGTCGCCGTAGGGCGATGCCTACGGAACATGCTTTGAGAGGCTTCTAACGGACCTGCGCGACCCGGGTTGCATGTCCATGCGCAGAGTGACACGGACGGCGCGTCCATCCGTTGTCGGCGCGCTTGGTGTGCATTCCGCGCCGATCCAAAAGCCGCCGGCGCAACCGAATTCTCCACGGAAGGGCATCGCCGCACCATGATCGAGCTTACGGCGGAACGTCTGGCCAAGCGCGCTTTCGACGTCGAACTGCTCGACGAGCAGCAGTTGCGCGCCGTCTGGACCGAAATCGGCACCACGTCCATCTCGTTTAAAGAGTTTCAACAGTTCCTGCTTCGCCGCGGGTTGCTCACCAGCTATCAAATCGACCGCCTTCTTCGCGGCGAGTACAGCGGCTTCTTCTACGGCGAGTACAAGGTCCTCTATCCGATTGGCTCCGGCGCCTTTGCCAAAGCATTCCGCGCCGAACACAAAGAAACGGGCCAGGCCGTCGCCATCAAGGCCCTCCGCCAACGCTACGCGACCGATCCCGAGGTTACCGGCCAGTTCGTTCGCGAAGGCGCCGTCGGCGTCATGCTTCGCCATCCGAACGTCGTGCCGATTTACGAAGTGTCGAGCAAGGGCGACACGCCGTACCTCGTCATGGAGTTTCTCGAAGGGCGGTCCCTGCGGCAGTTTCTCAAGCTGCGACACAAGCTCGCGCCGGCCGAAGCCGTCCGCCTCATGGCCGACATCTGCGCGGGCCTGGCCTACGCCGCGGAGCGCGGCATCTCGCATCGCGACCTCCGCCCGGCCAACGTAATGATCACCAGCCGCGGCGAAGCGAAGCTGCTCGACTTCGGCCTCGCGGCAATTGCGCATCACGCCGAACTTGACAAGGTGGACGAAGGCCCCAACGCGCGGACGATCGACTACGTCGGCCTCGAACGCGTGACCGGCGTCCGCAAGAACGACCCTCGCAGCGACATCTACTTCGCCGGCGCGATTCTGTACGAGATGCTCGCGGGCCGCCCGCCGATGCCGGAAACGACCGACCGAATCCAGCGGCTCTCGACCGTTCGCTACACGGAAGTCGTGCCGCTCGCCGAGATCGATCCCGAACTTCCGCCGTGGCTGACCGGCATCGTCGACAAGGCGATGCAACTCGCGGTCGAGCGCCGCTATCAGCGTCCGTCGGAAATGCTCGCCGATCTGCTCGTCGCCGCGCATCGGCTCGCGGCCGGCGATACGCCGCTCCTTTCCCCAAGCGCCGTTAACACCGCGTCGTTTGGTCCGAACCGCTTGAACGGCCACGCCGGCGAGCTTGCCCGCAAGGTCGCCCTGTCGTTCGAGCAAGCCGAAAGCGCCGCCCGCACAAAAGCCGTGATGGTCGTCGAACCGCATCCCCGCATGCAGGAGGTCTTTCGCCAGGCCTTCGCCGACTCGGGCTATCAGGTGCTCTTGATGAGCGACCCGGACCGCGCCGTGCAGAACTTGCAGAACGGTCTCGGCGGCGTCGACATGGTGGTGTTCTACGCCAGCGCGATCGGGCGTCCGGCGGTCGACGCATTCAATCGTTTAGCGGACGATCCGCGCACCGCCGACCTCCCGGCCGTGCTCCTGTTGGGCAAACACCAAGGCGACTGGCACGCCGACGCCCGGCGCGGACCGCACCGCGCCGCCATGTCCGCCCCGCTGCGAATTCGCAAGCTCCGCGAACTCGTCGCTCGGTTGCTGGCGCGCGAAGTAGCGGCGCAAATCGGTTAGTAAAGAAGTCGCGTCGAGTCGATTCGGCGTCGATACCGGCACCGAGCGCCGACCGCGACGATGACTTACGCCGGTTTCACGAGTTCCACGCAAATCCCGCCCGCCCGCAGCAGCCGATGCACGGAGCTGAACCACAGTTCGCGATGCCACACCAGACCGCATTCGTGCGTCATCCCGCGGAGTTCTTCGCGGTTGTACGTCCGGCAACAGAACAGTCGGCTCGTCCAGGCCCCGCCGAAGCTGTCTTCGGTCGTGAGCAGCAGCATCCGCGCGCCCGGCGTCATCACGCGATACAGCTCGCGGAAGCCCATCCGGGGATCGGGCAAGTGTTCGAGCACGTACCCGCACGTGACGCAGTCGAACGTCGCGTCGGCGAACGGCAGATGCGTGAGGTCGGCAGAGTAAAACTCCGGGCGATCGCTGCGGAGCCGCTGCCGCGCCCGCCGCAACATCTCGGGCGACAAGTCGATGCCAACGATCCGCGCGTCGCAGGGGGCGTACTTAAGCAGGTGCTTGACGATCTGCCCCGCGCCGCTGCCGACGTCGAGAATGCGCTTTGCGCCGTCGAGAGAGAACTTCCGCTTGCGGAAGAGCCGCTCGCCCATCGGCGAATGCAGCGACAGTAAACTGCACGTCGCGAGCAGCGCGCCTTTCGGCCCCGCATAGACATTGCGGACCTTGTCGCGATACTCGTCGAAGCTCACGCGGCGAATCAGGTCGTCCTCGACCAGCCGGTTCACCGCCTTGCGGGTGCCGCCGCGAGGTTGCTTGCGTCGCGGGGCCGTCGACGTTCCGACGCCATGCGGCGACGCATCCCGCGGCTCCTCCAAAGTCGCCCGCCCCGACAATCCCGACCGCGTTGAACCCGACCGCGAAGATGAATCGAGCATGGCCGCAAGCCTCATTGGGCGTCCCGCAAACGATCCGGCCGCGCCGCAGAGGCGCCAGACCACCGGAATCCGCTTGCGAGGCATCCGCCCAGAAACGTCAGATATACCAGTCCCCAGCACTCCCGCCCAGCCACGTATCCGCCAAGGAAAGCGAAATCCGCCCGCTCTGCCCCGTAGCGTCGCTACCACCCTCCAACTTCCTTTCGCCCGTCCCGCGCGAACCTTGCCTGTTAGCAACCACTAGAAATGTCGCCAGTTCTGCGCCAGTAGAAATGTCCCATTACTTTGGGTGTTGGGTATTCCGCCGTGGCCGGTTCGCGTTGCGGAGCGCAGGCTGCGGAGTGAGCGTAGCGAACAGAGCGGCCGGAGCGGAGCAACGCGAACCGGCCACGGCGGCGGCGGGCGGGGGTGGGGCCGCCAGCAGCTTGCCACGCCACGGGTGATTCGCTTTGGGCCGCTGCCCTTGGCTCGATCCAGTCGGGCCACGCGGCTCTTTGGGCGGCGTCGCGCACTGCTCGCGAAACGGCGACCACGGCAACTCCACTTCGCCGACGAACACGCGCCGCCGCCCGTCGAGTTGCTCGCTCACGACGACGCGATCGCCCGGCTGCACGATCGCCGTCGTTGCCCTCGGCAGTTGCATGAAGCCGTTGTGCCAGCGCAACGTCCAGTCCGGCATCACCACGCGCTCCTCTTGAATCGAAAGCACGCGCAACATGCGCTCATCGTCGACAGGGCGATGCACGTCGGCCCGCTTCGCCGCAGCCCGCGCGAACTGCGCGTTGAACCGCGGCAAGAAGCTCTCCACGCGATGCCGATTCGCCGACTCCAGATCCGAGATGCCCAATCGCGTGAGCTCCTTCACCAGGCGATCTTGCAACGTGCGATCGACGCGCTCCACGCGGCCCTTCGCCTGCGCGAACACGCGGCCCGTCGCGTCGTCGATCATCACCATCAGCACGGCCAAACCGCGGCGGCCCTCGAACCAGTCGTGATGCGAACCGTCGAGCTGCACGAGCTCGCCGTAATGCTCGCGCCGCGGACGACGCCGGCGATGCTGCTTGCGACGACGCTGTTGCTTCCACAGTTCCGCCGAGGTCAGCCAGCGGCGCAACGTGCTCGTCGGCGCGGCAAGACCGTCGTCGCGTTCCATGCATTCCGCCGCCAGCGTCGGACCATAGCCCGCGTACTTCTCGCGATACAACTCCAAAGCCTGCTCCTTGCGAATGGGCTGCGGTTGCCGATTCGACGCCCGACCCCGCAGCCGATGCACCAACCCGGCGTCGCCTTCGTCGCGATACCGAGCCCAAATCCGCTTCGCCTGGCGACCGCTGATCCCCAGCAGATCGGCCGCTCTGGCCAGCGAAAACTCCCGAGCCTTCACCCGAGAAAATACCTCTAACCGCCGCCGTTCCTTCCCGCTCATCGAAATCGTCTCCATAGATTCACCTCCTGTTGGAGGTGATTATGGGGACATTTCTAATGACGCCTTATGCAGTAGTTTCTAGCACTTTGACGATCGAAACGGCGATAATCCCGAGGTTTGTGAGCTTTTCGCATTTCGAGGCGGTAACGCAAGTCGTGCGAAAACCTCGCGGGAATTGAAAAACGCCCAAATTCAAGCGTTTTGCGAGTCCAAAAGTGCTAGAAACTACTGCTTAGGCCTTATTTGAGCCTTGAAACCTAAGACTTCGCATTCGGCGGCTCCAGCAGGATATCGCCGACGACGTGCCCGTGCACGTCGGTCAGCCGCATGTCGCGGCCGCCGAAGCGGAACGTGGTCCGCGTGTGGTCGAGGCCCAACAGGTGCAGCATCGTCGCGTGCAGGTCGTGGATTTCGACCTTGTTTTCGACGACCTTGTAGCCGTAATCGTCGGTCCGGCCGTAGATCGTGCCGCCTTTGATCCCGCCGCCGGCTAGCCAGACCGAGAACCCGAACGGATTGTGGTCGCGGCCGTTGCTGCCTTGGGCGAATGGCGTGCGGCCGAATTCGCCGGCCCACACCACGAGCGTCGTATCGAGGAGCCCGCGCTGCTTGAGGTCCGCAAGCAGCGCCGCGATCGGCTGATCGACCGCCCGGGCGTTCCCTTCGTGGCCCGATTTGAGATTGCTGTGCTGGTCCCAGCGATCGGCGCCGTCGCCGACCGGAGGACAAGTGAGCTCGATGAACCGCACGCCCCGCTCGACGAGCCGCCGCGCGAGCAAACACCCGGCGCCGTAGGTTCGCGTGTGCGGAAACGCCGCTTCGAGACCGTACATCCGCTTGGTCGCCGCGGTTTCGCCGCTCAAGTCGACGAGCTTCGGCACGACGGCTTGCATGCGAAAGGCCGTTTCGTAGTTGGCGATCGCCGATTCGAGCGCGTCGGACGACCCGGCGCGTTCGAGGACATGCCGATCGAGTTTGTCGAGCAGCGCGAGCTTGTTCCGCTGCAAGCGTTCGCTCGCATCGGCGGAGCGGATGTTGGCCACCGGCGTTCCCGTTGGACGAAAGATCGAGCCTTGATATGTGGCCGGCAGAAAGCCGCTATTGAAGTTGTCGAGTCCGCCGGGCGGGATCGTGCCGCCGTTGAGGACGATGAAGCCGGGCAAATCGCGGCATTCGCTGCCCAGGCCGTACGTCGCCCAGGCGCCCATCGACGGCCGGCCCTGCAAGCCCGAGCCGGTGTGCAGGAAGTAATTTGCCGTCGTGTGCTCGGAAAAGTTCGAGACCATCGACCGCACGACGGCCAGATCGTCGGCGCATTGTGCGACGTGCGGAAATAAGTCGCTTATCGGGATGCCGCTTTGGCCGTATTGGCGGAACTTCCACGGGCAGCCGAGCGTCGCACCGTTGTCGTTGAACTGCGTCGGCTCGATCGTGTCGCCGAACGGCTTGCCGTGCTCGCGATCGAGCCGCGGCTTGGGATCGAACGTGTCGACCTGCGACGGCCCGCCGTCCATGAACAGGAAGATGACGTTCTTCGCCCGCGGGGCGAAATGCGGCGGCTTCGGCGCGAACGGATCGTGGCGGACTTCGGCGTCCGCGCGCGATTCCTCAGTGAACATCGCGGCAAGGGCAACCGCGCCGAAGCCACTGGCACAGCGGGCGAGCATGTCGCGGCGAGTGACGGGGGCGGCGATGTAATTGTGGCAATGCATGAATGAGAGTTCAGCAATTCGTAGGGTGGGTCGAGCGATAGCGAGGCCCACCACGTTTTTGAGACGCGCTACGGTGGGCCTCGCTATCGCTCGACCCACCCTACGTTCAATTCACGAACACGAACTCTTTGACGTTGAACAACACGTGGCACAAGTCGGCCCACACGCGCGGGTCGCTCGGCCGTGCGTTCGCAGCGATTCCGAGGGCTTCGCCTTGGGCTTCGAGAAACGCCAGGGCGTCGGCGGTTTCTTGCTCGGTCGCGCGGCGGGCGAACGCCTCGCGATACAGCCGGTCGATACGCTCTTGCGGCGCGGCCGTCGCGCCGCGCAGCTCGCGATTCGCCCAGCGGCGGGCTTCCTCGACGACGAACGGCCCGTTGAGCAACATCAGCGCCTGAGCCGGTACGTTCGACACGTTTCGCCGACCAGCTGTCGAAACCGGCGCGGGCGTGTCGAACGCGAGCATCATCGGCGACAAGAAGTTCCGCCGCACGCTCAAATACACACTTCGCCGACCGTCGCCGTCGAGGGGGCCGCTTGCCGGTCGTCCGCGGCCTTCGAGGAAGTCGGTCAGATGCTCGTTGACGCTCCGGCCGTACATGCGAGCGTCGTACCGGCCCGACACGACGAGCATCGCGTCGCGGATCGCTTCGCCGGAAAGCCGCTTGCGCTCGGCTCGATGCCAGAGACGATTCGTCGGGTCGGCCGCCTCGCTTGCGAAATTGCCGCGGCTGGCCATGCGATAGGCGCTCGTGCCGACGATGCCGCGAATCTGTGTCTTGAGCGACCAGCCGTCGTCGACGATCCTCGTGGCAAGGTAATCGAGCAACTCCGGATGTGTCGGCTTTTCGCCGAGCACGCCGAAGTTGTCGACCGAGGCCACGATGCCGCGGCCCATCAAATGATGCCAGAGGCGGTTGACGATCACCCGCGCCGTCAGCGGATTGGCGCGGTCGGTGATTTGCCGCGCGAGTTGCAGCCGCCCGCTGCCGCGTTCGATCGGCTTCTGGTCCGGTCCGGCGATGGCTTCGAGGAACGCCCGCCGCACAAGTGGACCGGGCGTGTTCGAGTTGCCGCGGATCAACAGGTGTTCATCCTCGGCCGTGCCTTCCCACATGGCCGGGGCAGCCCGCGACTCGCGGCGGATGCTGGCGGTGAGCTTCGAGCGTTTATCGGCGAACTCTTTGGCGAGCGAAATCAACGCCGCGTTGTGGTCGCCCTTGGTCTCGAACAGCAAGGCGCGACGGACGAGCCAATCGGCGACGGCCGCGCGATTTTCGGCACGTTCGGCGTCTCTGACGCGCTCGTCCAAGAGCGCCGCGAGCGCGTCCGCGATTACCGCCTGGGTTCTTCTCGCCAATGCTTCAACGGACGCGGGCGAGGCAAAGCCGGCCGCGAAATGTGCTGCGACCAGTTCCGCGGCCGGTGGCGGATTGGCCGGCCGCGAAGACGAATCGACCACCCGCATCACGGCGAAGTCGCCCGACTCGCGGGCCGACAGTTCCAGATGCGTGCGATGTCCTTTGTAAGCGGAAAGGTCCCAGCCGATCCATTGCGGCCGGCCGTCGGGCGCCGCTTCCCAATTCAGGACCAACGCAGCGTGCAGCGGTCCGTTGTTGAGCCGATGCGAATCGACGACGGCATAGCCGCTGCCCGCGCCGCGAACGAGCGCCCACACGCGGCCCGACTCGATGGCAAAGGTCGGCGTGCGGATCGAGCGATTGACGCGGACGGCCGATTCGATTCGCGTCGGATCGTTCTCGACGCCGGGGACGAGTTTCTGGCCCTGGAACGCCGGATCGCGTTCGGCCGCGGCAAGTCGCGCGACGCTCGCGAGCGGATTCTTGGCGTCGCTAGCGAGCCGGACGTCGCCCAGACGAACCGGGCGCGGGCCAAACTGCGGACCGTCCGGCAACCAGTGTTCCGGCAAAGCGGTGGCGTAGTCGAACACGATGCACGAGCCGTCGGACGTCGCGCTCGCGCTCGCGCTCACCGCGCCGACGCGATGCCGCGTCAGCCAGGCGTCGAATCGCTCGGCCGTCTTCGCGCCGTCGGCCGCGGGATCGAGCGCGATCTCGCGCCAAGCCGATAACGCATCGCCGTCGGTCGGCGGCTCGCCGAGCAGTTCCACGACCCAGGCGAGCAAGACGCCGGCCGAAAGTCGGCGGCGCGCGGCGATTTCGCTCGTGCGGCCGCGATAGCCGGCCTCGACTTCGGCCCGCGTCGGTCGGGCGGCGCCAGCGTTCGGGCCGTCGAGCCGATCGGTAAACACGATCTCATCGACGCCGATGTTCCCCCAGCCGCCGGTTTCCGCGTCGACGATTTCGATCCGCGCCGTTCGTCCTTTGAGCTCGCGGACGTCCCAGCGGTCGAAGCTCATCTGGTTGTTGTTGCGGCCCGTCGTCGAGCGGACGACTTTGCCGTCGACGAGGAGATTCATGCAGGTGCGGCCCGCGTGCGCACCGCCGCCGATCCAAAACGTCACATAGTCGTGGGCGACGGCGAACTCGCGCGACGCGAGCGTGCCGGTGTACTCGTCGCCGCGGCGGATATCCTCGCCGCGGCGGACGTTGTGCGAATTGACGAACCACTCGCCGACGGCGTTGATGCGGCCTTGGTACGGCGCGATCGTCTTGAGCGTTTGCGGGCGCTCGCCAAACGCATTGCCGGTCGCGGTCCAGCTCGTGTAGTCGCCGCGCTCGAAGTTCTCGAACACGACGGCTTCGGCCGCGGGCCGCTTTTCGCCGCCGGGACCGGCGAGAATCACCTCGCGGGCGGCGAGCAAGTAGTCGGCCGTCCGTTCGACGCCGAAGCGAACGCGGTCGGCAAACGCCTTCACGAGCCGCGGACGGTACTCGTCGTCGAGCCGCCAGATTTCCTCCGCCATGCGGTGGTTGTGCTCCATCGTGTCGAACGCGGCGAGTCGATACTCGGCGCTTTGCAGATAGCCGGCGAGCGCGTAATAGTCGCGGGTCGAAATCGCGTCGAACTTGTGATCGTGGCACCGCGCACAACCAACCGTCATCGCCAAGAACGTCTTCGACATCACGTCGATCGCGTTGTCGATCCGGTCGGTTTCGTCCTTGCGGATGTCGACCGGCGAGTGGACCGCTTCACCGAAGTGCCAGAACGCGGTGCCCAGAATCGACTCGTTGCCGCCGGTGACGGGATGCACGCGGGGCGGCGAAACAAGATCGCCCGCGATGTGCTCGGCGACGAAATGGTCATAGGGCACGTCGGCGTTCAAGGCGCGGATGATGTAGTCGCGATACTCGAAGGCGTTAGGGATAACGAAGTCGAACTCGTGCCCGCGGGTCTCGGCGTAGCGGACGAGGTCGAGCCAATGCCGCGCCCAACGTTCGCCGAACGCCGGCGAGGCGAGCAAGCGATCGGCGACGCGCTCGAAGGCGTCGGGCGAAGCGTCCGCGGCGAACGCATCGACTTCCTCGGGCGACAGCGGTAGTCCGACGAGGTCGAAATACACGCGCCGCAGCAATGTCGGCTTGTCTGCCGCGTCCGCGGGAGCGAGACTGGCGTCTTCGAGCCGCCGCAACAAGAACCGATCGATCGCCGTGCGCGTCCATGCGGCGTTGGCGACGTCCGGCGGCGATTGCCCCGCGACCGGTTGCCATGCCCAATGCTCCGCCTTCCGCGCGGCGAGGTCGAACTTCTTGGCGTCGCTGTTTTCGACCGGCTTGTCTCCGCCAGGCCACGGCGCGCCCATCGCCACCCACCGGGTAAGCACCTCAATCTCCTCGGCCGGCAACTTCGACTTCGGCGGCATCTCGTAGTCGCCGCGATAGTTGATCGCGTCGACGAGCATGCTTTCGTCGGGCTTGCCGGGCACGATCGCGGCGCCTGTGTCGCCGCCCGCGAGCAGGGCCGCCCGCGAATCGACCCGCAGCGAACCTTTCGGCTCGTCGAGCTGGCCGCTGTGGCACTTGTAGCAACGGTTGGCGAGAATCGGCCGAACCTGCTTCTCGAAGAACTCGGCGGCTTCTGGCGTGGGGACGGTGGGCTGGTCAGACGCGGCGGCGGTGCGGTCGTCGCCTTCTGCGGCTGCTCTGGAATTTTCCCAAGCTCCCGCCGCCGCAACGGCGAATGCGGCCGCGAACGCCGTCGCGAGAAGCTGCGGTACGAGGGCCGACGGTCGCCGTTTCATCCGAGAATACCTCGCAGGACGATTCCGCCCATTCCATCCGCGCCCGTTGTTGAGGCCGAAGGTGTTGCGAGCGTTGGACCTGCGGTTCGCCGTCGCGTCGCCCCATTATAATGGCCGGATTTCGCGGCCGTCGAGGAGATTTTGCACAAGCGAGCTAAGGATCTGCGACGCGGCCGTGCGAAACACACCGCTCGCACGGGTGGATCGCGTGGCCAATTTGGCTTATCCCTCGATGCATGGATTGACGCTTATTCGAGCCGAATCTATCATTGGCTTGGCAAACAATTAGCGCCACTAACAATTCGCTAACAACCGCGATTTGAAATGCTCCGCCACGATTTTCAGCAGAGCGTCGGCCATTGGCTGATGCTGGCCGCCAAGGATTATGAACGGGCGGTGAACGCCGCGATCGAGCCGTCCGGCATCACCTGGCGGCAGGCTCAAGTGCTTGGTTGGCTCGCCTACGAGGGCGAGCTCACCCAGGCCGACCTGGCCGAGCGGCTGTCGATCGAAGCGCCGACGCTGGTCGGCATCCTCGACCGCATGGAGCGCAACGGCTGGATTTGCCGCCACGACTGCCCCACGGACCGCCGCAAGAAAATCATCCGCGCCACGCCCCAAGCCGAACCCGAATGGGAAAAAGTCTTGTCCTGTGCCCAAGGGGTTCGGGCGATGGCGACGCGGGGATTCAGCGACGAGGAACGTGGAACGCTGATCGACCTCTTGGCGCGCGTCCGCCAAAACATCTCCGCGGAGGCGAACGACCCGACGCCGCGCGTGCTGTCGAGTTCCGCGAACGGAGCGAACGGTTCGCGTGTCGCTTCTGCGGCCCACACAGCATCCGCGGTGGCCAAGTAGCCGCCCAGGATTCTCCCTTACTTGTCGGGAACCAGTCCTATGTACGCCCGAACGATCTCGATTCGATTTGCGATTGCCTTGTCCGCGGTCGCCGCGGCGGGTATTTGGCATGTTCCGGGGGCGCTCGCCCAGGCTCAGCCGAAGCCGCCACCGGCGGTGGTCCGCGTCGCGCCTGTCGCAAAAAAGAACGTCGAAGTCACCAAGTCGTTCGTCGCCACGGTAATGCCGCTTCGCAAGAGCGTGCTCGGCTCGGCGGTCGATGGTCGGGTAACGACGCTACACGTAAACGAAGGCGACCCGGTAAAGGCAGGGCAGCCCGTCGCCCAATTGCTGACCAAGACCATCGAAGCGGAAGTTGCCGTCGCCGAGGCGAACTGGGAACTCCGCAAGCAAGAACTGGCCGAAATGCAAAACGGCACGCGCAAGGAAGACCTCGACGCCGCCATTGCTCGCGAAGACGCCGCCAAAGCGGTTGCCGAATACGCCGCGACGAAGTTCCGCCGGGTGGAAGGTCTCGCCAAACGCGGTCAGGCCAATGAGGGCGAGTTGGAAGAAGCGATGTCCAACGCCCACCAACTCCAAAAACTCTTCGCCGCGGCAAAAGCGGCCCGCGATTTGGCGGAGGCGGGTCCGCGCCCCGAGCAGATCGCCCAGGCCAAGGCCCGCGAAGCGGCCGCGATGCACGAAGTCGAGCGGCTCCGCGACATGCAGGCGAAGTACACGATCCGCGCCCCCTACGACGGCTACGTGACGGCCGAAAGCACGGAAGTCGGCGCGTGGGTGAACAAGGGCGATCCGATCGTCGAAGTGATCGAGCTCAAACAAGTGGACGTAATGGCGATGGTGCCCGAAGGCGACGTCGAGAACGTCTCGCTCGGCCTGGCCGCATCGGTTCGCGTCGACGCCCTGCCGAATGCGGAATTCGCCGGCGCGGTGGCGCTCGTCGTCCCGCAAGCGGACGTGCGGTCGCGGAGCATGCCGGTGAAAATTCGCGTCGAGAATCAACTGGTGAATGGTCAGCCCCTGCTCAAAGCCGGGATGTCGGCCCGCGTGAGCCTGAGGGTGAACGAACCGGCGCTGGCGTTGGTCGTGCCGAAGGACGCGCTGGTGATCGGCGGTCCCGAGCCGCTCGTGTATATCGTCGAGTCGCAGGGGGGCACGTCGGTCGTCAAGGCGATTCCCGTCAAGCTCGGGGAAGCGGTCGGGCACGTGATCGCCGTGACCGCGAAGAATGGAGAACTGAAAGTCGGCCAGTCGGTCGTGGTCGAGGGCAACGAACGTCGCCGCGACGGCGAGGAAGTTCGCGTGTTGGCGCAGAAGCAGACGGGAGGTTAGAGGTTAGAGGTTAGAGGTTAGAGGTTAGAGGTTAGAGGTTAGAGGTTAGAGGGGAAATGAAGAATGCAAAATGAAGAATGAAGAATGACGAATGCGGGTGTCGAGCCAATCGGCGTTCTGCATTTTTCATTTTGCCTTTTGCATTTTGACCGTCATGATCGAATACTTTATCCGCAATCCGGTCAAAGTCGCCGTGGGCGTCATATTGGTCGCCATGTTCGGCGTGCTTGCGCTGCTCGAGATGCCGCTCCAGCTCGCGCCGGACGTGCAGCGGCCGTCGATTTCGGTCGAAACGCGTTGGCCCGGCGCCACGCCGGCCGAGGTCGAAAAGGAAATCGTGCACGAGCAGGAAGAGCAGCTCAAGAACGTCGAGGGCGTGTCGAAAATGAGCAGCGAGTCGTCGGACTCGCGGGGCGAGATCAACCTCGAGTTCGACGTCGGCACGAACATGCAAGAGGCGCTGGTCAACGTCAACACGCGGCTCGCGCAGGTTCGAGAATATCCGATCGACGCCGATGAGCCGGTCATCAGCACGTCGAACCTCTCGGATCGCCCGATCGCCTGGTTCATGCTCACGCCGGTCATCCCGACCGAAGCGGAGTTGGCCGCGTTCGTCGAGCGGCATCCGCATCTGGCCGAAATCGTCGTGCCGCTGCGGGAGAAGATCGGCGGAGGGCTGTTCCTCTACCGCTACAAGAAGATTCGCCAAGAACACCCGGAAGTTCGCGAACTCGATGAGCTCAACATTTCCAACGAAGACGTTCCCAAGCTCCGCCGCTTCGCCGAGGATACGATCGAGGCGGCGTTCGAGCGGGTGCCCGGCGTGTCGGCGGCGAACGTCGTCGGCGGCGAAGACGAAGAGCTGCAAGTCGTCGTCGACATCCAAAAGCTCGCCGCCCGGCAGCTTACGATCGCCCAGGTCGCCGGCGTTCTGCGGGCCGAAAACAAAGACACGTCCGGCGGCGACTTCTGGGAAGGCAAGCGGCGGATCATCACCCGCACGCTCGGCAAGTTCGAATCGCCCGAGGACGTCGAGAACGTGATTCTCGCCCGCCGCGACGGGGCGCCGGTTTACGTCCGCGACGTGGCAGAGGTGCGAATCGGTTTCAAAAAGCCCGACAGCCTCACCCGCCGCTTCGGCCAGAAAAGCATGGCGCTCAACGCCATGCGCAAAGTCGGCGCGAACATCATCGACGTGCAGGCCGGCCTCACCGAAACAATGAACGAATTGAACGAGACGGTGCTCAAACAGCGCGGGCTGCAACTGCAACAGGTCTACGACGAAACCCAGTACATCCAGTCGTCCATCGATCTCGTCACCGACAACATCGTCTCCGGCGGCATCCTCACGTTCTTCACGCTACTCTTGTTCCTGCGCAGCGGGCGGTCGACCGTCATCATCGGTCTGCACATCTTGATCAGCACCATCGGCGCGTTCCTCGCCATGTGGGTGATGGGGCGTTCGCTCAACGTGCTCTGCCTGGGCGGACTTGCGTTCGCCGTCGGCATGTTGGTCGACAACGCCATCGTGATGCTCGAGAACATCTATCGCCGCAACCAGAACGGCGAGGCCCCGATCGTCGCCGCGGCGCGCGGGGCGAAAGAAGTTTGGGGCGCGCTCGTCAACGCTTCGGTGGTGAACCTCGCCGTGTTCCTCCCCGTCGTGTTCATGCAGGATGAAGCGGGGCAGTTGTTCCGGGACATCGCGCTGGCGATCAGCGCTTCGGTCGCGCTATCGCTGGCGGTGGCGATCGCCGTGGTGCCGACGATGGCCACGCGGCTCTTGAAACCAGGACGCGAGGACGCCGACAAGGAATCCGACGCCAAATCCGCGCTCACGAGCGATTGCGACGACAACGGCGACAACGGCGATGTTCCCGCCATCGCGTTCGTCCGGCCTGGGACGAACGGCCAGCCGACACGGCGCGCTTCCGCCGAGCCGAGCCGTATCCGTCGCGGAATCGCGGCCGCATGGGAGCGCGTCCACACCGTCCTCGATCCTTACGTTCTGCAACCCTCCGATCGCCTCGGCGGTTGGTTCGTCGGCAAAGTCGTCGCAATCAACGAACGCTTGCAGCGCGGCCTCGCGTTTCGCCTCGTCGTCGCGGCCGGATTCATTGCCGCGTCGCTCATTTTCGCGTGGCTGTTGTTTCCCAAGGTCGAATACCTGCCCAACGGCAACCGCAACCTCGTGATCGGCTTCATGCAGCCCCCGCCGGGCTATAACATGGACCACCTGATGGACGTCGGCGACCGCATCGAGTCCAAGCTCCGCCCTTACTGGGACGTCGCGGCGGGTAGCGAAGCCGCGAAACAACTCGACGGCCCGATCATCGCCGACTTCTTCTTCGTCGTTCGGAATAAGTCTCTATTCATGGGCGTGCGGGCCGACGACCCGATGCGGGCCAAGGAGATGATTCCGCTGCTGCTCAACGCCACGGCTGACGTGCCGGGCATGCGGATCTTCCCCAGCCAGGCGAGCCTGTTCGAGCAAGGACTCACCGGCGGCCGCTCGATCGACGTCGAAATCTCCGGTCCGGATATCCGCAAGCTCGTGGCCCTCGGCGGACAGATCATCGGCCAGGTCGATCCGATGATCTCGACCGAGGCCACCAAGGGCGCCGCCATCCCCAAGCCAAGCCTCGACCTGGCCAATCCCGAAATGCACATCGAGCGCCGCAAGGAAGTCGCCGACGATCTGGCGATTTCGTCGAGCGAACTTGGCGCGACCGTCGACGCCCTCGTCGACGGCGCTTACGTCACCGACTATTTCATCGGCGGTACGAAGATCGACCTCCGCATCATGGGCGACGAGCGGTTCATCGTCGGTTCGCAAGACGTCGCTTCGTTGCCAATCGCCACGCCCAGCGGCCACGTCGTTCCGCTGGGAAGCGTGGCCAACGTGTCGCTTTCCAGCGGCCCCGAGCAGATCAACCGCCGCGAGCAAGTCCGCGCGATCACGATCCAGGTTCGCCCCGCACCCGAGATTCCGCTCGAAGCCGCCATGGACCGGATCGAGAACGAAATCGTCAAGCCAATGCAACAGAGCGGCATTCTCGAAGCGGGAACGTACAAGATCGGCCTCTCCGGCACCGCCGACAAGCTCCGCGACACGTGGACGTCGCTGCGGATGAACTTTCTGCTGGCCGTCGTCATCACGTACCTGCTCATGGCCGCGCTGTTCGAGTCGTGGCTTTATCCGTTCGTCATCATGACGAGCGTCCCCTTGGGCGCGGTCGGCGGGTTCGTGGGGTTGTGGCTGTTGAACCTGTGGGTGCTGCAGCCGCTCGACGCGCTCACCATGCTGGGATTCGTGATTCTCGTCGGCACCGTCGTCAATAACCCGATCCTCATCGTCGAGCAAGCGCTAATCCACATGCGCGAAGAGGGCATGAGTCCCCGAGCCGGCATCATCGAAGCGGTTCGCATCCGTATCCGTCCGATCTTCATGACCACCATCGGCGGGTTGATCGGCCTCTTGCCGCTGGTCATCGCGCCCGGAGCGGGCAGCGAGCTCTATCGCGGCATCGGCGCCGTGCTGCTGGGCGGCATGGTCATTACCACCGTGTTCACGCTGGTCCTCGTGCCGACGCTCTTTACGCTCTGCGTCGACATTCGCGACGCGCTGGCGATACGCTGGGGCCTGTGGTCGCAGGCCGCGCCACTGGACCCGGAAATGGCCGCCCTCGCCGGCGGCTGGCCAGCGCCCGAAGACGACGAAGCCATCGTCGCCGAGGCCGCCGAAGATGCCGACGAAGACCGCGACGAAGGGCAGCGCCACCGGCCCGCTGTGGCGCGGTAATTGCGGTCGTAGGAGCAAATGGTGAATGCAAAATGGTGAATTGTGAATTGTGAATGAACGACGATCCGCGGGTGGCTCGTTTGCTTCCACGCGTTCACCACTCACAATTCACCATTTACGATTCACAATTCGTCGCGCCGCTAGTCAGGCGCGTCGGTCCGCGCGACAATTGGCGGCATGGCCGAATTCTTTTCCTCGCTTTCCTGGTCGCCGAGTTGGTGGGACGTTCTGCTCGTCGTCTCGTACTTATTCGTGCTGCTCAGCGTGCCTTCGGTGCTGGTCGAACGCGAAGGGCTTCCCTACGCCGCTCTGGCCTGGATTCTCGCGCTGTTCGCGATGCCGCCCGTCGGCTTGTTCTTCTGGTGGGCGCTGGGGCGCAAGCACCTTGCGCGCAAGCGCCGCCGCCGCCGCAAAGCCTCGGCCCATGTGTGGCGCTCGCTTCGCGACGTCCGCGGCGAGGTCGACAAGGCTCCGCCCGCCAACTTCGTCGGCGCGTTGCCGCTCAAGCTGCCGAAGGAAGAAGCGTCGTGGGTGTTCCCATCGACCGACGGAAATCGCGTCCGCCTGCTCAACGACGGCGATGAGTTCTTTCGGGCCATGGAAGCCGTCATCCGCGATGCGCGCGACCACGTGCATCTGTTGTTCTACATCTGGAACGACGACGCGAGGGGCCGGAGGTTCCGCGACCTGCTCGCCGAGAAAGCCGCCGCCGGCGTCGACGTGCGGCTGTTGTGCGATGCGTTCGGCGCGCCGAAGGTCGGCGGGCGTCTAATGGACCCGCTCCGCGAAGCGGGCGGCAAAGTCGCGCTCTTCCTTCCTCCCAGGTACTTCACCCGCAGCCCCGCCCTTAACTTCCGCAATCACCGCAAGATCGTCGTCGCCGACGGCCGGATTGGAATCCTCGGCGGGCTAAACGTCGGCGACGAATACACCCGCGGCTGGCGCGATATGGCCATCGCCATCCGCGGACCGGCCGTCGATCAGTTGCAGGAAGTGTTCGTCGACGACTGGTACTTCGCCTCGGGAGAAGACATCACCAACACCCGCTATTTCGGCCGTTGGCGCGAAGACGCGCTTGCCGGCGGGCGCGCCCCGCTTTCCGAGTTCGCCGGCGATTGGATATCCGCCGAAACGATGTCGGCCGACGCGACCTGCGCCATCGTCGCCAGCGGACCCCACACGATGAACAACAGCCTCCACGACGCGCTGTTCATCAGTCTCACCCACGCCCGCAAGCGCATCTACATCACGACGCCCTATTTCATTCCCGACCCGTCGATCGTGACGGCCCTCCGGACCGCCGTGTATCTTGGCGTTGACGTGCGGATTCTATTGCCCGCGAAAACGGACGCGCCGCTCGTGCGTCTGGCCGCCCGGTCGTACTACACGACGCTGCTCCACGCCGGCGTGCGGCTGTACGAATACCAGCCGGCGATCTTGCATTCCAAGTCGCTCGTCATCGACGACGACGTGAGCGTCGTCGGCAGCGCGAACATGGACCTTCGCAGCTTCAAGCTCAACTTCGAAGCGACGTGCTTCGTCGAAAGCCGGTCGCTCGCGGCCCGCTTGGCCGAAGTCTTCCACCGCGACCTGAAATCGAGCCGCGAGATTACCGGTGAAGAAATGGCCAACCGCACCCACTGGACCAAGCTCACGGAAGCCGCCGCGCACCTCTTCAGCCCGATGATGTGAGCCGTCGGGAGGCGGGGAATGCAGGCGCGGAGGTCCGAGACGCGCGCCGCGCTCTATTTCCGCGCCGGCAGTTTCGCCAGGCGTTCGCTCGCCCGCTTGCGCGTCGCGTCGTCGCCGTCGCGCTGGGCGATTTTATAGTGATACGCAGCCAGCGCCGCCTTTCCTTCGCGCTCCGCCCCCGCGCCTCGGTCGAAATGTTCCGCCGCTGCGCGAAACGCCGCTTCCTTTTCCGCCTGCCGCGCTCGGCGAATGGCCGCAATGCTGTCGACCGCTGGAACCGCCGTGCTCGCATCGTCCGCCGGCAACTTGGGCGGCGCCACATCGTCGCCTTGCGCGGGTGCGACCGCAGCGGGCCTTGTGCGTCGTGTGCCGAGCGTCTCGCCCTGGCTTTCCAGCCGCGCGATCCGATCCGCCAGATTGCTCATCGGCGGCCCAAACGGCGGCCCGAGACGTCCCGACGAAAGAATTCGCCGCTCTTCGCCCACGACCGGCACGACGCCCGTCACGAACGGCACGAGCGAACCGGCGGCGAAGTACCCGGTGCGTCCATCGAGCGTGGTCACGCTCGAACTCATCATTCCCGGCCCGCGCCCGCTTCCCTGCGAACCGAACAAGTCGAACATCGCCCGCGAGTCGCCGCCGGACAACCCGACGCCGGCGGTGAATCCCTGCTGCCCGTTCGCGACGGCAGTCACGGCCGACAACACCGCGACCATCGCCGCCGCGGCAACCCGTTCGCGCCCGCTCGATCGCATGGCTTCGCTCCACTATCAGAGCATTGCGTTCACGACGACCCGATCTGCGTCCCACTTCATACCAGATGCGGCGCCCGGATGCCAGCAAGAATTCGACATCCGACATCCTTTGACGTGGCAGGCAGTCGTTGTGGCCGGTTTCCCAGCCGAACCACCGCGCAAGAAACACGCCGGGGCGATTCGGCTCCCATGCCGATCGCCCCGGTCGCGTCCTAACACACACGGCATCTCGCAGCTACTGACCGGTTCCACGTTTTGACCGGCCCTACCAACCGCGCGTTGTGGCCGGTCTCCCGACTGAGCCACGACGCAATCGCGACCGCCCTAAACCGCCGCCGCTTCCACGTCCTCGAGCTGCTGCTTGAGCCGCTTCCGCGCGACGTGGAGCCGCCGCTTGATCGTGCCGATCGGCGACCGGAACGCGGTGCTCATTTCCACGAGCGACTGGCCGTCGACGTAGAACGCCACGAGCGTGTCCCGATCGAGCTGACCGAGCCGATCGAGACCGGCCCGCACTTGCCGCGCCCGCTCGCGATCGAGGACGTTGACGAGCGGCGTCCGGTTCTCGACGTACACGGTTTCGATCGTCTCGTTCTCGGCCGGCGCGACCGGCCGCCGCCGCACGGCACGGTTAATGGCCATCCGGTGCGTGATCGACACGATCCAGCCGGCGAACGCGTCCGGCGTGCGCAACTGGCCGATCTTCAACAGCGCCTGGACGAACACTTCCTGGCAAAGCTCCTGCGCTTCGCCGTGATCGCCCAACCGCCGCAGACCGACGTTGTACACGGTGTTCTCGTAGCGCTCGAACAACTCGCCGAACGCTTCCCGGTCGCCCATTTGCGCGGCCTCGACCAACTCGGCCGTGGTCCGGGCGAGGTCGAGGGTATTGATGTCTTCTTCCAACAAGGCGGACATGACGGACTCCGACGGAAAATCTCGTGTATGTGGGGAGCGAACGAACGCGGACGCGAAGCGACCTGGCATTTCGCGGGCTGCGTCGAGCGGAATGCACGCTTAGCCGCAGTGCGCGGCCAAGGGGTGCGCCGTCTCGACCGCCCGGCGCCGGGTCGGCCGTCGTCGTGCTTCGTGGGACGGACTTGAAGTCCGTCCTACGTGGATTCCAACTTGGAATCGCTTAGCTACGACTGCACGGCGGCTGCGGCAGGCGGCGCATCGGTTGCAAGCGCCACTGCCGCGAGGGAATCCCCGCGCGCGTCGCCTCGGCTTCACGGGCAGCGTATGCCGCCGCGGCCATGGGCGTGCAATACGATGTGCCCGTCGTACATGACGAGCGCTTCGCGCACGATTTGGCCTTAAGCCGGGACACGAGTAGATGCGCATCGCCCAGGGAGCGCAAATGATCGCGACCGGCGACGACGACGTTGCCCTGGCGGTTGCCAAAGACGACGAAGCGGCTGCGGTTGTTGATCGAATTACGCATTGGAGGCTCCCTGCGCGTGTGCGCGGTCGGAGTAAAAGAGGAACGCTGAACTGGAAACTATCCCTACGTTTTCATCGGCCGTCCCGCTGCCGGGTAACGAGCCCGAAGCGAGGCCGATGCAAAATCTCTGTCTCACAAGGTTCGCAAGCGTCCGGCCCGAAGTCAAGCACGCTTTCGCGTGCTGGCAATGCCAACAACGCCAGCCTCGGCCAATCTATGACCCGCGATACCCGTTAGAGACCAATTATAGAGCCGAGGTTCGCGAAAAAATCGAAAAAATCGCAAGTGGTTTCCCGTACATGGTTTACAGCACGGTTTCGCCGGTGCTGGCAGGATGTTCGTGCTGGCCGCCCGCGAAAAACGACTCCGCGCGACACACATCGGGCCATACCGCGGGATTGGCCACGGATTTATGATGGCGGGTTGATCGCTCCCGGTGTGTTCACCGGGGGGATAAGTACCCCGAATCCTGAATGCCGAATGCCGAATCCCACGCTCAAAACCCGCCTCGCCGCTGGCGAGCTTGTCCGTGTTTTTTGTGCCGGGCGAATCCCGCACCCGCTCGTCATCGAAATGTTCGCCCTCGCCGGCGGCTATGACGGATTCTGGATCGACCAGGAACACGCGGCCGTCACCTACGACCAGATCGTAACGTTCGCCCTCGCCGCCCGGGCGAACTCGCTCGATTGCTTCGTCCGCATGGCTCCGACCGGCTATTCGCAAGTGACGCAGAACCTCGAAGCCGGAGCGGGCGGAGTCATGGCCGCTCAGATTCACTCGCTTGCCGAAGCCGAGCAGTTCGTTCGCTGGGCGAAGTTTCATCCCGAAGGCGTCCGCGGCATCAACACCTCCGGTCGCGATGCCGACTACACCCACAAGCCGCCCGCCCAATTCGTCGCCGGCGCGAATCGCGAGCACCTCGTCGCGATTCAGATCGAAAGCCCCGCCGCGGTGGCCGCGGCCGACAAGATCGCCGCGCTATCCGGCGTCGACATGCTCTTTGTCGGCCCGGCCGACCTGTCGCTCACGCTCGGTGTCGTCGGCCAGTTTCACCACGAGAGACTCTGGGAAGCGATCGCCCAAGTCGGCACCGCCTGTCGCAACCAGGGGAAGACGTGGGGCGCGGTCGTGCCCGACGACAAGTTTGCCGCCCGCGCCGTCGAGCATGGCTGCCGAATGCTCAGCATCGGCAACGACATCCTCGCGCTTCGCCGCGGCGTCGAGGCGCTCAAACAAAGCTTTGGGCAGCATTTCGGAACGTGACGCCCCCGCGAAGAAAGAGAATTGTGAATCGAAAATGGTGAATTGTGAATTGCGAATGAGTGCTTGATGGCAAATGCGTAGCTACGCTTCGCCCATTCACCATTCACAACTCACGATTTTCCATTCACAATTCCACGATCGCCGCACGCCTTGTCGTTGCGAGCAACCAACTCCGCCCGTCGCCGAGCACCAAAGTGCAGCCGCTGTCGACCGTTGCGTTCTCGCTGCAGCTCGTCGTGTTCGCGCTCGCGCTCGCGATGCTGCTGCGAGGGCGCACGCGCGTCCTTGAAACGACGCTCGCCGCCGCCTGGACCTGGTCGTTCGCCGCCGTTACCGCCGTCGGCTGCATCGAGATCGCCGTTTGGCTCGCGACTCGCGACCAGGGGCCATTGTCGCCGCTTCCCGCTTGGGCGGCCGCCGCCCGTTACGCCGCTGCGGTGCTCGCTCTCTGCCCGACGATCGCGGTGCTCGGCGCGAAGCGTCCGCAAGATCGCGCTTGGCAATGGGTCGTGCTGTCGTTCTGGGCGATTCTCCTCGTCCCCGCGGCGAGATCGTATCTCCTCCTCGGCGGCGAAATCGCGGTCCACGCCGCGCAGGGCACGCTCATGCTCGTCGTCGCCTCGATGGGCGCCGTCAACTGGTTCGCCACGCGTTTCCGTTGGGCCGCGATTGCTGCCTGCGCCGCACAACTCACGCTCATCGCGCCCTACACGCCGCTTGCAAGCGTCGCTTTGCCGGCCTTCCCGCCGAATGCCCTCATCCCGGTCCTCCTCGCGCTGGTAGCTCGCCGCTTGCAAGAAAACCCCGCCCGATCCGCAAACTCGACCGAGCGGCTCTGGCTCGATTTCCGCGACGCATTCGGTCTGTTTTGGGCGGTCCGCGTCATGGCTCGGCTCAACGCCGCATCCGCGCAGCACGGCTGGCCGATCACCGTCACGTGGCGCGGCATCGAGTTCGGCGATGCCGACGACCGCACGCTCGCCGCGTTCGCCCGCTCGCTCCGCATGTTGCTCCGCCGCTTCGTCGCGGACGATTGGCTCCCTGAACGAACGCAATCGCCGTGATATACTGAACCGATACGCGACGGCCGATCGTAGTTCAGTCACCCCTGTGCCTGACGGAACCGCCGATAGTCCCAACCACCAAACGCCGTCGGGAGAAAGATCAGCAAACGCCGAATTCTCGCCTTAACCGACCAATCACTATCCAGAATCTTACGCGCCGCCGTCAGGCACAGAGGTGCCTGACCTACGCTTCAAAAACGCACGCTGCATGAACTACCAGCCGCAACTTGCCGCCGCCGCGAATGGCGATCTCGCCCGACACGTCGACGGCCTGCTGCGCGTGCTGGACGTAACGCAAGCCCTTGCCGCCGAGGTCGATCTCCACAAGATTCTCGAGAAGATCAACGAACAGGCTTGCCTGGCCGTCGACTGCGAACGGGCGAGCCTCTACCAATACGACGCGGAAACCGACGAACTCTACACGTCGGTCGTCACGGAACTCGAAATCGACGAAATCCGCCGCCCGGCGAGCCAAGGCATCACCGGCGACGTCGCCCGCTCGCGAAAAATGGCGAACGTTCCCCTTCCGCACGCCGATCCGCGTTGGAACCCCGCGTTCGACCAGCGGACCGGCTTCCACACGCGTAACATCCTCGCCGCGCCGCTCATTTCCGCCAGCGACGGCTCGCTCTTGGGCGTGCTGCAACTGTTGAACAATCGCCACGGTCCGTTCGACGCCGCCGACGAGTCGCTCCTGGCCGCGTTCGCCCAGCACGCGGCCGTCGCGATCGACCGCGCACGGCTGGTCGAGGAAATCCGCCGGCAACACGTCGTGCAGGCGTCGCTCAACATCGCCCGCGAAGTCCAGCGATCGTTCATGCCCGACGCAATGCCCAAGATCGCAGGCTACGATCTCGCCACGTGGTGGTTTCCCAACGAAGCGGTCGGCGGCGACTATTGCGATGTCGTCCAACTCGGCGACGGCCGCTGGGGGCTCGTCATGGCCGACGTCAGCGGCCACGGACTCGGCCCGAGCCTCATCATGGCTTCCGTCCGCGCCGCGCTCCGCGCGCTGATGCTCGAACACTGGTCGACGATCGACTTGCTCACGCTCTTGGGTCGGTCGCTCGCCGCCGACCTTCGCACCGAGCGATTCATCACGATCATCCTCGCCGCGCTCAACGCCCAAACGCACGAAGTCCACTACAGCAACGCCGGCCACGGTCCCGCGCTGCTCTACTCGCCCGCTGAAGACCGGTTCGTCTCGCTCGACGCGACGGGCTTGCCGCTGGGCGTCCTCGACGAGCCGGTGTTCGAGAAACTCCCGCCGCTCGTCCTACAGCCCGGCGATCTCCTCTTCTTCTGCACGGACGGCATCGTCGAAGCCACGGACCCCGCCGGCGACCAATTCGGCCTCCCGCGTCTCAAGAAGCTTATCCGCCAGAACGCCCACGTCGACTGCGAAGCGCTAACCGACCACATCGGCGCCGAAGTCAGCAAGCACTACGAGGGCGATCACCCGCCGGATGATTTGACGATTCTGGCGGCGCGGCGGTTGTGAGGTCGATTCTGCGGTAATTCTATTGGCCGCCCGTCACCGGCGGCGCTTGTCGATCCGCGCGGGTCGCTTATAGCAACTCTAGTTTATCGAAGTGTACCCACCCCAACTCCAAACGCGCCGGAAGCACGCTTCCCCTTGGCGGTTTCAGGAACATCGGCCACTGCTCAAATTGGTTCTTGGCCACTTCTACTGCCAGCAGCAGGCGGACCACGGAACCCCGGTCGAATCTTCGAAGGTTTGCTCGAGCCGGTCCCGGACGAAGCACGAAATCATCCACCCGTCGAGGAGTCGATGGCCTTACCACGCTGGGAAGCGCGCCCAAGCCCACGTCCCGGAGCGACATTCGAAACAACGGGGTATTCGCGCGCGCCAGACCGAAGTTCCGCTGCGCAACCGGAGAGATTGACTCTTCGAACACGTAGAACGCCTTCCACTCGCCATCCGAGATGGAGAACTTTAGCACCGTCTTGGCGTCGCCGAAGTTCGTCTCCTGGACGATGGCCCAGAATAGGTCGACTTCCACTTGCTCGCGGATATCGGGTTGTTGTTGCGACATGGCGATGTAGGCGCTAAACGGCAGCGCGACGTTAGGGTTCTGGCCTGGCTCAGCGTCGATCGGGGTGAGGCCCTTTTGGATGGACTTTCGGCAACGCCCTCTCCATTCCTGCGCGGTTCCTATGGCCCAGGTAGTGCATCTCCGCACCCAAGTTTCACGAATGCGGTCCAGGGATTGCACCTGATTCTGGGAGCTCATTGCGGCGCGCGGCATCGAAAAGCGCCGTGCAATCGCCTTGTCCTCTAACCGCGAGTGGGTTCGCGTTGGCGACCGCGGCCAACAATACCATTAGCGCGGCCGAGAGCAGGTTGTTACCTAGAGCCTCAGAGATCCTCCAAGCCGCTGCATGGCGGCCGGTGGCACAGGCTTCGCCAGCGCTCGATAATCCGTGGTCGACCGCCTCGCACCGGCCGCCGTCTCAGATTTGCACCTTCCCTCCTTGAACTCTCGCCCTCGCCGTCCAATCCCGCCAACATCCGGCGCAGATTCAGCCGCGCTTCCTCCAAAGCAATGTGCCGCATTGCGAAAATGCGAACGAGCGAAAGCACGAAAAAAGCGTCGCGACAGAAGGGTCGAAGCAACGTCAAAGATCGAAATGAAGCGATCGAGAGTCTTGGTTTGCGATCGACTTATCCCAGCCGTTGTACGAGCCAGTCGCGCGATACGCTTAGCAGGAGCGTGGGCTCGCGGTGTATTTCCTCGACGCCGATTTCGTTGACGTTCGCCGCCAGCGCGGCGACTGCGGCGATCGTTGCGAGCGAGGCGACGCCGGCGCGCACGAGCCACCGGGCGGAGACGACGCCCGGGTCGGCGGGCGGCGGCGCGAGCGGATCGTCCGTTCGCACGATGCCCACCACGCGCACGCCAAGCGCCGCGACCGCGTCTTCCGGCGATCCGATTAGGGGCGCGATTCCGCGGGCGAGCATCGACGCCGCGAGACCCGCACCGAGTGCGACGCCGAAGATCGCCAGCCACGGCGCTCGGGTCGTGCCGCCGGCTATAGCCCGAACCGTTTCCGCCGGCTCGAATCGCCACGGGCCGTTGGCCGCCAGTTCGATCTGCCGCTGCGTCGCGGCCTTCTCCGCCGTCCATGCGCCGTTGAGGGCCGCATCGGCCTCGGCCAGCTTGTCGCGCGCCTCTTGGACGGGAACGTGTTCGCGGATTGTCTCCACGGCGCTTTTGGCGTACGGCGGCGCGACCGGCGGATCGGGCGACGCCGCGTTCTCGGCGGGCATCAAGCTCGTGTCACCCAACGGTTGTCCGCCGTCGGCATATTGCGGCTTCGTCTTGAACTGCGCGGTCCGTTCCACGAGCGCCGCCGCCGCGTGTTGCACCTCGGGATGCTGTTCGGTAAACCGGCCCCGTAGCTCCGCGAGCTTACCTTCGAGCAATGATACTTCGTCGCGCAACAGAACCCATTGCGGATTGAGCGCCCGTCCGTTTTCTTGGGTCCGGCTTGGCGCGACCTCGCGTGCTTTCGCCGCGTTCGCTTCCGCGCCGGGAGAACCTTGCGTCTGGGGGTCGCCGTGCCCTTCCAATTCCGCAAGTGTTCGTGCCGCCGCGTCGCGCTCTTCGCGCCGCGTGGTTGTCCGCTGGCGAAACGTTTCGAGTTCCGCCTCGACGCTCGCCGCCGCGGCCGCGTTTCGCAACTCGACGAAGCGCCGCGCGGCGTCGTTGAGCCGCTCCGCCAACTGTTGCCCGTCGCCCGAGCGTATCGCAACCAGGCACATGTTTCGATCGCGCGTCGCTGCGATACTAGATCCGTCGATCTCGCCCGCCGCCGGCACGTCCGTTCCCGCCTCCGCCGCCCCGGCCGGCGAGTGCTTGTCGAGTTCGTCCTGCGGCGTAGCATCGAACAGTCCGAACAGCGCGGCTCGAATTTCGCGCTGCGAAAGCTTCGTGATCGGCCCAGTCGCCGGCGTCGAAACGACGCGAATCGCTACGGCCGCCTCGAACACGGTTTCGCGTTCGACCAGTGCAATCCCGAGCGCCGCAAACACCGCCGTGGCCACCACGACAAACGCCGAGAGCGACGAAACGCCGCGGCGCTTCGTCGTCCCGCCCATCGAATTCGAAGTTGAATCGGCCATAGCGCCAACAACGTGCCTCTTAACGCCCGAAGTTGTCTTCGTCGCCGGCAGCGGCGGCGCTTGACCTTGCCTAGAATAGGGATGTCCGATAAACGCAATCGTCGCGGCACAGCTTGCCGCATCGCTACAGCTTTACAGTCGCCCGCCTGCCATGTCCCGTGTCAGCCAGAAAGCCGTCGACTTCGCCCTCGCCGATACGGCCGGCACGATCCACCGTTTGTCCGACTACACCGGCCGGTGGCTGCTCTTGGTCTTTCACCGGCATCTGGCCTGACTGCCGTGTCGCGATCATTTCGTGCAGTTGCGCGAACGAGAATCGGAACTGGCCTCGCTCGGCGCGGACGTGCTCGTGGTTACGTTCGAGTCGCCGCCGATCGCGCGCGCCTACGTCGCCGAAACTGGGCTGCCGTGGCCGATCGTGGTCGATGCCGATCGCTCGCTGTACCGGGCCTATGGCATGGAAGCAGCGCGATGGCGCGATTTGATCGGGCCGCGCGTCATTTGGCTGTACTTGAAACTGATCCTCCGCGGCGGTCGTGTGCGGATGCCGACCGGTGACACACACCAACTCGGCGGCGACGTGATCGTCGACCCGCAAGGCATCGTGCGGTTGCACCACGTCGCCAACGGTCCCGCCGGTCGGCCGCAGATCGAAACGCTGCTCGCCATCATTCGCGGGCGGTAACGCGCATTTGCTGGACACGGGCACGGGCGGCAAGCATCATGGGTAGAGTGCCATTACGCCGATCGCGGCCCACATGGCGACACTTCGGGCCGCCGCTCTACCTGATCAGGAATCTTCATGGCTTGTCGTTCGTTTGTCGGTTTGGTTTTTCTGCATCTGGTCGCGTGCATCGTGTCGTTTCCGGCCGAGGCGAGCGGGGCGGTGAGTCTGGTCGATGTGTTGGCGGTTCCGGCGGAGTTGGCCGACTTGTCGCCGCCTGGTTCCACGCCGGCCGCCAATCGGCTCGCCGGGTTTCTCTCGGATGTGGCCTATGACCGCGCGACCGACACGTACTTCGGCGTAACGGACCGCGGACCGGGCGGCGGTTCGCTGGCGTATGTGCCGAAGATTCAGCAGTTTCGCCTGGATGTCGGCCCGACGACGGGGGCGGCGAGCAACTTTCAATTGCTGCAGACCATTCTCTTCAAGACGGCCGACGGCGGCGCAACCTTCGACGGCCGCACGCCACTGGCGCTCAACGGCGATGCTTCAGTGCTCGGCTTGAGCTTCGATCCCGAGGCGATCGTGCTCGCGCCGAATCGCAACTTCTACGTGGCGGATGAGTACGGTCCCTCGGTCTACGAGTTTGCGCCGGTTTCGATCGGCGGCGTTACCGAAGCTCGCTTCGTGCGGGCGTTCGACGTGCCGGCGCGATTCGCGCCGCTCGATTCGTCCGGCGAACAGAACTACGTCGCCGAGCGCAACACCGCGCCGGCGCTGGTCTCGGGCCGGCAAGACAATCGCGGCTTCGAGGGCCTGGCGATCGCCCCGGACGGTTCGACGATGCTCGCCATAATGCAGGATCCGCTCGCCGAGGAGGGCAACGGCAACCAAGGCCGCCGCAGCCGCAACGTGCGAATCGTGCGGTTCGACGTCGCCACGGGCGCGAGCACGGGCGAGTTCATCTATCAACTCGAAGACATCGCCGCGATCAACGCCCGCATCGCGGGTACGGTCAACGACTTCACCGCCAATCAGCAAGGCCGTCAACTCGGCGTCAGTTCGATCGTGGCAATCAACGACCACGAGTTCCTGGTGATGGAACGCGACACGCGCGGCGTGAATCCGGAGACGATTCTCAGCGGCGACGTTACCGATTTGACCGTGGGGGCGAAACGCTTGTATCAGATCGACCTGAGCGGCGCGACCGATGTTAGCTCGCTGAGCCTGGCCGGCACGAACGCGCTGCCCGGGGGCGTGGTTCCGGCCGCCAAGGCGCTCTTCCTCGACCTGCAAGCCGAGTTGGTCGCGCTGGGCCGCGAGATACCGGAGCGCATCGAAGCGGTGGCGATCGGCCCACAACTTGCCGACGGGGGTTATTCGCTGCTTTTGGGGATCGACAACGATTTCAGCATCGCCGACGTCGGCGGCGGGCTCGTCGACGTCTACACCGATGGATCGACCAGCCCGGTGGGCGGCGACGCAATGGGGCGAACACTCTTTGCCACGCAGATATTTTCTCTGCGAGCTGATCTGCCGCAGTTCGTCGACCCAGTTCCGGAACCGAGCGGTGCGGTGCTGCTCGCATCAACCGCGGTGGCTTGCGTTTTGCGACGAAACCGACGCACGCGAACGCGCCGCCTATGTCGCGACGGGACCGCGTCGTGACTCGTCCGCGTTCTGGCCGAACGCATGCCGGCCACTGCCCACATCACTCTGCCCAGTTCTCTCTGCCCAACTCACTCTGACAACTTCCCTCTGCCCATTTCCTTACCCGGCCACTCCCGCTACGTCGCGGGTTAGCAGGCGTTCGAGAACGAGGCGGGCTTTGGCGGGCGCCGAGCTTTGGCCTTTGAGCGCCAAGTCGGCATCGAGGAGCACTTGATACAGCGCGGCGGCGCGGCGGCGGCCGATCTTCTTGAGTTGCTGTTCCGCCTTGCCGAGCGTGAAGCTCTTGAAGCCCGCCTGCTCGAGCGCTTCGCGGAGATTAGGGCGGCGGCCGGCGCGTTCGGCTTGTTGGATGTAGCGCGTCGCGGCGGCGAACCGGCGGAGCGTCGACGAGATTTGGGCGAGAATCGAAATCGGATGTTCGCCGGCCGCGAGGAGGCGTTCGAGTTGTTCCAGCGCGGCGCGGGCATTGCCCTCGGCGGCCGCGTCGAGCATTTCCCAGGCCGTCTTGGCGCGCCACGAACCGACGTGCTGCTGAACTAGGTCTTCGGTAATCGGTTCGCCCTTGCCGGCGATCAGCGCGAGCGTGGCAACCTGCTGGTCGAGCAAGCCGAGTTCCGGCCCGACCATTTCGACCAGCGCTTCGGCCGCGGCGACGGGAAGCGCCGTGCCGTGAACCTTTTTCGCGCGGTCGACGAGGAACTTTACGATGCGGCCTTCGGTTGGCGGTTTGCATTCCACTTGCAGGCCCGACTGGTCGACGGCCTTGTAGAGCCGCGTGTTCGCCGCCCAGGTCTTGGGGCAAAGCAGCAACACACCGTTCGATCGGGGCTTGGCGACGTAGTCTTCGAGTTGCGGACGAAAACGAGTGACGAACTCGTCGGCGTCGTCGACGACAACCAGCCGCCGACCGCCGCCGAACATGGCCAGCGTCGACAGCTCGTCGTGAACGGATCGCCACTCAGCCGAGCTTCCGTCGAAACGGGCGAGCCCGAATTCGGCATCATCATTGCCGAGAACCTGCCCGGCGATAGCGTCGACGACCAGCCGCCGCAGAAACGGCTCGTCGCCGAAAGCGACGCAAACGGCCGCCGGCGGATGCTTGCCGGGCGCGTTCAGATAGTCCAAAGCGTGTAGGGATCGAGCCACGTGATTGCAAGCGCGAGGCGGTGTTGGCCTGGAGAACGTTCGACCCGTCGCCGATTATTGCGCCGCCGCGCCGTCGCGGCTAGCGGGTGCGGTCGTAGCGGTTCTGTCGAAGAAGGCGTGCGGAAGTCGACTCCATTCGCCGGCGGCTCCCGATCTTCGTCGCCGGCGGAACCTTCGGTCGACCGCGACGTATATATCCCTGGCCGGTGTCTTCACGTCCTGCTGCGTGCTTCCGAAGGCGATGCGTTCGACATCGCGGCCGCCCTTGCCGCCCCACGAATCGAGGATTCCACATGTCCGTCGCCGTCGCCGAACCTGAGTCGCCGCTCGCAGCGATCGCCGATACGGACCTAACCAAAGCGACGTTGACCGCCGTGGGCAACGGCCTCGGAATGTGCGAAATTGCCGCGAAGTGCGTCGGACTCTCGGCCGTGCCGGGTCACGACAGCGGGCTGATCACGGGACTGATCGGCGTTCACGGTCGCGTGTCCGGCTTCATTACCGTGAACCTTTCCGAGCGATTCGCGATTCGGGCGGTCGAAGGGCTGTTGCAAGAGAAGTTCGGCGGCCTCACTTCGCTGGTCGTCGACGGCGTCGGCGAATTGACCAACATCGTCGTCGGCGGCATCAAGTCGCAACTCGCCGGAACGCCCTGGGGATTCACGCACATCACCGTGCCCTCCGTCATCGTCGGCAAGGGGTATCACATCGCCTACGCGCGCGGGCTGTCGTTCTTGTGCGCGACGTTCGAGAACAGCGACACTGAGGCGGTGATGCTAGAAGATCGGCTGATGCAGGTCAGCCTGTCATTCTTGCGGCTGTAATCGGGGACGAAAGTTCCGTCCCACTTCTATAAGCAAAACAGCGCTGCTCGGCAGCATCGCGGTTTAGAATCCGTAGAGCGGCCCAGTCGATCGGAACCCGTTCCTCGCCGGACGATCGCGGTGGCTCACAATGTAGGTCGAACACGCCTGTGCCTGACGACAGTGCCGTCGGACGTTCTTCGCCGAATGCTTCTCGTTTGATCGGCGATGGCGCCGTTGCATAACGTTTACTTTATCGCGCGCCGTTTGCTGGATAGTCAATCGAGGGCTCCGCCAGGCACGGGAGTGCCTGACCTTATAGGTCGTCCAGTCCCCGCAGGTCTCAGCGGGCAGGCCCGAGCGGCACTTCGCGTGCCTGGCGATGGGGCTGGCCGCGGTTAGAGGCCTGCGCGCGGGCGATGGGGCGAAACTTGGCTTCTTACGGACTTGGCAGCGGAGCGACGCGAACGGTGCGTTTCGGCGAACCACTATCGGTGCGCGGCGCGGTATCTTCGCAAGTGACACGCGGCGCGTGCGTGACGAATTGCCTGACCGATCGTTTGGACGATCCACGTAGAGTTTCGCACGCACGCGGCGCGCTTTGGCCACCTGACGAATCACTCAGATGCAGACGCTGGACGTCTCCACTATAAGACTTTCGCGCGGCCAAAGCGAGCGTGTCATGCGTTGTGTTTTCGCTGGTCATGTTTCGCGTAAAGGAGGATCGAAGATGAAAACTTGTCCCTTTGCCGCGTTCGTGGGCATCGATTGGGCCGACGAGGAACACGCCGTGTGCTTGTTGCTTCCCGGCCAGGATGAGCCCGAGCGGACGACGGTGCCGCAACAGGCCGAGGAGATCGACGCTTGGGTCGCCGCATTGCGAGCGCGATTCGGCAAGCGGCCGGTGGCGGTATGCATGGAGATTTCGCGTGGGCCGCTGGCTTATGCGTTGATGAAGTACGTCGGTCTGGTGTTGTTTCCGATCAATCCAAAACAGTTGGCGAAATATCGCGAAGCGTTCGCGCCGAGCGGTCCGAAAGACGATCCGGGCGATGCGCTCGCGGCTTGAACCAATGAAGAAAGTCGCGGCTTCGCTGCGCGCTCACCGCGAACTGCTACTCAACTGGTTCCGCGCCCACGGCGAGATTTCATCCGGCGTCGTCGAAGGTTTCAACAACAAGGCCAAATTGACGTCGAGAAAATCCTACGGCTTCCGCAACACGGAAGTCCTAGAAGTCGCCCTATTCCACAGCCTCGCTGCCCTACCAGAGCCGAATTTCATCCACGAGTTTTGCTGAGGAGGCCGAAAACTGGTTGACACAAAACTCAGGACAGGCCCGCTCAGGAACTGGCGAGACATTCCGACATTCGCTTAACCCGGCCTTATTCACCCTCGATATGAATTGAGCGTTTGAGCGTCGTGCGTGGCGTCGGGATGAAATGCGGGCGCGGCGGCCCCTTCCCCGGTGGTTTGTGGTTGG
>QEVJ01000046.1:1564-41231 GCA_003576845.1 Planctomycetota bacterium | reverse complement strand
GTAACGGAGGTTCTGAGAAGCGCCCAGAACGTAGATCGAGGCCACGGTTCCCGAAAAACTCCAGCACAGCATCTGCGGCGCGAAGTCGGTGATCTCGTTCATGCCCGTCGAGTTCGTCGCCGCGGTGCCGGCGTCGTCGCGGACGTCGCTGTTGACCCGTTGGCTGTTATTGTTCTGATAGCGGTAGCCGCCAGAGATGTACGATTGCCCGGCCTGGGCGCTGTTGCCGAGCGTCCACAGATATTCGTCGGCGCTGATCTTCGTGGCCCGGCGGACCACGGCGAACACGGTGAATGGCTTGTCGGCACCGGAGAGCGGCGTGCAGATCGGCAAGGACGAGCCGAACAAATAGGTCGTCGCCGATTTGACAAACCGAATTGCCGGCCAGCCCCGAAAGTGCTCGCTTGCCGCGACGAACGTCGGACGGTTGCCGTCGGTAGCCTGGGCCAAGTTATTGCCGTTGCCCGTGGCGTCGGTCCACGCCGACACTTTCGCGGGCGTTGTCGTCACGCCGACCGCCGCATCATAGTCGGCAGCAACACCCGTGATGCGATAAGGCAGCGGCGCAACGGGTCGTGTGCGGCGACGACCGAAGAAGCGAAATCGACTGGGGCTAAGCGCAAGCATCGGCGATCTCTCGTTAGACGAGTACCACGTACAACTGTTGGTTCGCCACCGACGCAATGGCATACACGACCCGCGGATCGTCGAGCGGCAAGAACAACTCTTCGCCAGCAGCGAGCGGCCAGCCGTCCGTGGCCGGCGTCGCACCGGCGGTCACATCAGACGGGCCGACGTAGATCACCCCGGCGTTCGACGGTGATGCTTTCACACCGACACCGCGCTTACACGCATACGGCGAGCTGGTGATCGCCGCCGCGGTGGTGCCGACGGCCACGCGAAAGACATCGACGGAGTTCGTGGTGTCGCGTTCGATAATCGTAAGCATGGTTCACCTTATGCGGGGTTCTCGCGGTACTTCACGCCGACCTGAAGACCTTGTCCTTGTGCGCCGGTGGTGCCGCTGACGGCGACGATGATCTTGATCTGATCGCCGCGTGCGCCGGCGGTCGTGGTCGGCACGACGAACTGTACTTGTCGATTGGCGATCGACGCATCGACTGTTACCGGCGTACCGCCTGCCAGGATCGAAGCGAAGGCCGTTGTCTGATTGCCCTTGAGCACGTCGACCGTGAACTTGCGCGGATCGCCGCCCGAGCCGTCGGGCTTGGTCTCGCAGACGATCGAAATCTCGACGGCAGTCGCATCGGCGAACAGCGATCCGATGACGCGGGACTCGGCGACGACCGCGGTGCCTGACACTTGCTCGTAGCGGAGGATCTGTTCGTGGACGATCGAGTCGGCTTTCCGCCGGCCATTGGCGTCGAACTTGTCCTCGCCGTGCTTGCCGCCGCGGGCGGTGAGCGTCGCGGCGTTCATGTCCCCCTGGAGAACGATGCTGCCGTCGAGTTGGCCCATGAGATGTTGTCCTTATATATAGGCGCTACCAGCGCCCGTTAGCTGAGGAACGGGACGCCGAGCGGTCCTTCGTTGCGAATGCGGAACTCGATCGTCTGCGGGTCGCCCCCAGCGCTGAGCAGTTGGCCGTTGCCGTCCAAGAGGCTCTCCTCGCTGTACGGTTCCTTCGTGTCCGGATCGACGATCGTGATGAGCTTGCCGTTCTTGATCTGTTTGAAACCGGCGTCGATGACCTCGACACGGGCCCAATCTCGGTCGGGATGCGTCCACACTTCAAACGTGTTCTTGTAGTAACGGGTGCGAACGCCGGTCTGCTTGTTGACGTGTTCGGCGCTTTGATAGCTAACGCTGGCCAGTAAGCGCCGTCCGTCGGCGCGCCCTTGATTTGCCGTGTTCGCCCGGTTCGCTTGGCTGACTGTGACGCGGTCGACCTGGATCGTGACCGGGATCGGCACGAGGTTGCGGAAGGGCTGCTTCGCCGAGTTGACGAACAACCGGCCGTCGAGATCGCGGACGCGATATTCTTCCACTGTCTGGCCGCCGCCGGAGAACTCGGGCCCGAACGGATTCTCAGGCGAGTTGTTCTGCGACTGCTGCATGAACTCGCTGAAGTTATCCGGCGGCGTCTCGACCTTCGGAACTTCGTACCGCGCCGACACATCCCAAATCTCGATGTCGTCGCGGCACGATGGTCGCACTTCAACGCATTTCAAACCGCCGAGCAACGGATAGGCCGAGCCGACCTGAACGGTGCCATTCATAGCGGTGAAAACTTCATCCGCTTCGCTGGCCACGATCAGACCGCTCGCCTCTTTCCAAACAGTCCATCCGCGCTCGAAGACGACGTTGTCGGCCGACTTCGTGGCGTCGCGGCGGAATTGTTCGCGGATGACGAATGCCATGAACGGGAATTAGGCGAGGTTCGCTACGGCGAGCGTGGCGGTGTTGCGGAGACTGCGGTCGATGTCTTCGAGGGCACGGGTGGCTTTGCGCTGTTCGGCCAGTTGGTCGCGCTGCACACGGTCTTGCCGGTCGCGGTCGCGACCTGCTTCGTGACGCAAGATCGCTTCGGCTGCTTCGCGCGTGCCGATCGCCAGTAAATCAGCGGCGTCGTTCGCCGATCGTTTGGCGGCCGCTTCCACGTCGCGGGTTGCGCCGTTGAGTGTGTCGAGTTGGCTGATGATCTCTTGCAGCTTGGCCGACTGCTCGTCGCCGGCGGGCGGTTGTGGAATGGGCGGCGGCAAGCCGGGTAGTGTCGGAGGTGCGCCGACGCCGGGCGCGGTCGCTGGTCGCGAGGCGGCATCCTGCGCAGCCCGATCGGCGCGCACGCGGTCACGCTCGGCCTGCATTTGGGCGATCAGCGCGTCCCGTTCGCGTTTGAAATCTTCGAGGATGCCCGTGAACGGCGTCTCTTGCGACATCTGGTCCTGGAACGCTTCGGCGAACAGCGTTGCCATCCGCGCACCGATGGCATCGAAGTCGCCCGTGGCGATGGCCGCGATCAGTTCGCCGATCGCATCCGCAGCGCCGCGAATCACACCGATGATTGCGTGGGCAGTTTTGGGGACGAGGTCGAGGACGAAGAACAGCGCCGTGCCCGCCGCGTTCTTGGCCAGTTCCCAAGTGAGCGACCAGTTCGTCGTCAGCAGGCTGAGCATGTCGAGCACGTCGCGGACGAACCCAGCGAACCAGCCGAACGCGGTGGAGAGACTTTGCGTGAAGGTCTGCCCGAACAGGCTCTGCCACTGTTCGTTGATCCAGCCGAGTGCGGTGCTGGCGGCGTCGACGATGCCGCCCCACAAGGCGATCACGCCTTCGGCTGCGTTTCGCCAGACTTCGACGAATAGCGTGCCCCATTCCTGAATGGCGGCGCGGTTGGCGTCGATTTGCTGGCCGATCCAGCCGAACACGGCCGTGGCGGCGTCGGCTACCGATTGCCACGCCGAAGTAAGCGCGCCGGTGACGAGTTGGACGACGGGTTGCAAACGCTGCCAGAGGGCGGCGGCGTAGGCCGCGATCGATGCGAACACAGGTTGCGCCGCGGCCTGCACGGCCGAGAATCCGCCGGCAAGCGTTTCGAGGGCGTTCGCGCCGAAGTCTTTGATCGACGCCCACGCGCCCGACCAGTCGACGGTCGCCGCCGCAAGCGCCGCCAGCCCGGCAACGAGCAGACCGATCGGAGAAGTCAACACGCCGAGCAGTGCGCCAGCACCGGTGAGCAGCACATTGAAACTGGTGAACGCCTTGGCGACGAGACCGATGCCAGAACCGAGCGCCGAGACGGACACGCCGACACCGGCCAGTGCCGTGCCCGCGGCAGTCAGTCCCAGGCCGACTGCGCCGAGTGTCGTGACGAGTTGCTGGTTATCGGCGATCCACGCCCGCACCTGGGCAGCGACCGCTGTGGCTTGCGTGGAGAATTGGGTGATCGCCGGCGCAACCGCCGAGCCGACCGTCAGCACGATCACTTCCCAAACCCGGTTGAGGGCATCGAGCGCGTCGTTCAATGCCGCGGCGCTCTTCGCCGTCTGGCCGGACATGGTGAGGCCTAGTTGGTCAGCCTGCTGCATCATCTCGCGGATGCCGCTCGCGCCCATTTGCATCGTTGGCAACAGCGCCGCACCACCGCGACCGAGCAGGTCCATCGCGGCGGACGTTTGCAACGCGGGGTCTTTGATTCGGGAGATCGCTTCGGCGACGGCGAGGAACTGCTCTTCCGGCGAGAGAGCCAGCAGTTTCTGAAAATCGACGCCGATGGCGGCGAAGGCATCCTGCGCTGTCTTCGAGCCGGCGACCGCCTCGCCCATGTTCTGCTGGAGCTTGCGAAACCCCTTCTCAAAATCTTCGAGGCTCGAACCCGATTGCGAGAACACGAACGCCAGTTGCGAGAGCGACTCGACGGCCAAGCCCGTTCGCTGGCTCATCTTGTCGAACACATCGCCTGTGTCGGAGAACGTCTTGGCCGCGAGCGCGAGCGGTGCGGTAATGGCGCTGCCGATGCCGGCCAGGCTCAAGCCGACGTTGCGAATCGCCGCGCCGAAGTTCTTGAGCCGCTTCTCGGCCGATTTCAGCACGCGGACCATCTGCGAGTCGTCGGCGAATAGTTCGACGAACGCACGACCGGCACGGATGGCGGAAGCGGATGCAGGCATGAGAACAGGGATCGGGGGTCAGGGGTCGCGGATCAGGGACTGGCAGGAACGAAATCTTTGAGGGCTTCGATGCCGACGACGATGTTCGGCTTCGGTTTGGCTAGCGGATGAAAATCGTCGGGTAGGAACGGTTTTGAGCGTTTCTTCTTATCGCGGTGGATGTTCGCCATCAGGGCACACGTCATGGCGGTATGATTCCAGCGGTCGGTCTGTCGGGCCTCGTCCATCACGAGCAGGTCTCGCAGCGTCCACGGACCGGGATCGATGCCGAGGCGACCGGCCAGCGAGAGAATCAATCGCCAGTTGGGCTCCCCGCTTGAATCGTCTTGATGTTCATCGCCCGATCGAGCGCCGTGCGGATCAGGTTGTCCCCCTCGGTTTCGAGCAGCGCCATCGCCTCGTGACGTTTGGCGGTCGTTGCCGCCAGCACTTTCCGCAGCAGCGTTCGCTGCGGCTCGTGGAAAAAATCGCACAGCGCCTCCAACAGCGCTGTCGAGGCTTCGGTCAATGTGTCGCCGCCAAGCGCGGAGGCGAATTGCTCATCCGAGATGTTTGTTTCGTCGGCCTGCGGCAGCACCAGCACGAACAGTACGTCAACGAGCGTGACCGGATCGGCCAACCGCGCTAGCAGGTTCCCTTCCTGCAAATCGGCCAGATTGATTCCGAGTCGCTCGCGGACGCGCTTGACCTGCGCTACGTTGAGCGTGACGAGCCACTCGCGGCCGTTGGTATCTTTGAAGCTGGGCATGATGACTCACTCGATTACAGATCGGTTCACTATGGGACCGTGTACCAGAACGGTGCGTTGGCGGCATAAGTCGGCTTGATTGACACGTCGACGGTGACCGCCTCTTCGAGGTTCTGCGTCATCGAGAAGTTGATCACCATGCAGGTTGCCCGCAGGCCCTGCTTGCCGCTGACCGTGATATCACCGTCCATCACCGCGTACTCGACGGGCGTCTTGTTCAGATAGGCGTCGCGGATGGCGACGAACCCGGCATCGGCCGTGTCGTAAACCATCTGGAAGTCGATCGAGCCGCGGTTGAGCGCGGGCACGGTCGCTTCCCAACCGTTGTTGCCGCGGGTTGTGACGTCGGCTTCGCTGGTCTCGAAGTTCTTCGCCAGGTCTTTGACGTTGGGAATCTCGTTCCACGCGGGCGTGCCGAACGAACCCGTGTTGCGGTACAGCTTGCAGTCTTTGCCGAGGACGAAGGCCATGTCATAGCTCCTTTAAGCACGGACCGAATTGCGCCACAGGTCCGGCAGGCGTTTCTGTTCTTCCACGAACGCGGGCGTCATGAACGGGCGCGGGCGATATCGGGCAGCAACCGGCCGGCGCTGGCGCGGCGGAACGAACCTTGAGTTGCCGCCGTGTTCAAGCAGTTCGGGCGCAGTGCCGGCACCGGATGTTCGCGTGGGACCGATGACGACCGACTTGTTGGTTAGCTCGAAGCTGAAGAAGATGAACTTCTTGAGCGTGCCGACGTGCGAACTGGGCGGCTGGCCCGGCTCGCTGACACCCTTTCGTTTGCGGATGCTGGAACGGGACCGCGTGCGGACGAACGCGCCGAACCGCGACAAGTTGCGATTGGTCGCCCGGTCGGTGGCATTCTGCACGGCGGGCCGGTCGAAGAACCCGGCCTTCGCCTCGCGTAGTCCGATGGTGAATCCGCTTGTCGCCACAGTTGCCTCACAGCGTGTACCGCACGGTGACGACGCTCGTCGCCACGCGCAGCTCTTCCAGATGTTCGGGCGAGTAGATCGGGTCGATGCCGTGCCCGACGTAGCTCGCTTCCTTCTTTTCCGAGAGCGACCGATTGAACAGGAACGCAGCGATTTCCTCGGCCACACCCATCACCAAGGCCGCGTCGTGTTCGACGTCCTGTTTGACCCGCTGCTGCACGCCGATGTCGATCGTGTACGTTCGCCGTTCGGTCGTTCGCGCCAACGGGACGCTCTCCATCGCCCGCGGAATCACGGTTACGCGCAGCTCGTCGAGTTCGGCAAGCTCGCGGACCGGCAGCAACCGCCGCACGGGTGCGAACGCGGGCGTGAACTGCCCCGTGCGGAGTTCCGCGACGACGGCATCGGCGATTTGAACGCTGACGGGCGTGGGCATGGTCGATTACGGCGTCTGGCGGCCGAAGAGGATGATGTCGGCCTTGGTACTGCCGCTGGTCGTTTCGAGACGGAGCATTTTGTTGGTGCCGGAAAGGGCGTACCCTGCGACGGTCGGCGCGGTGAGCAGAATGAACCCGCCCGGCTTGAGCGTGAGCTTGGCAGTCGTCGGCGCGCCGCTGGCCGCGAACGGCGCGGTCCACGGATTCGCCGAAGCGCCCCCGACGATCAGGTCGCCGCTGGAAGTCGCCTGATTGCGGATGAGGATCGCGAGAATGCTGTTGAAGATCGCCGAATTGCGGAGCGGATCGACGCCTTGCTCGAACCCGGCCAGCGTGACGAGATCGAGCTCGAAGCTGGTCGGGCCGGTCATAGAACGATCGCGTTCGACGGCGATGGCGTTGATCTGGTTCGCGCCGACCCCTTCAGTGAGCGACAGCGCCGCCTGTAAATGGAACAGCGCCGAGAGGCCGATGCCCTCCGACGTATCGGTGAGTTTCGCGCCAAGCGTCGCTTCGCAGGTAATGTCGGAATGAATGGACGGCATCGCGGCCTCTACTTGGTCTTCACGTGTTTCGTGTGGATGCGCAGTTCGCGGCGGAAGTCGTCGGCGTACCGCCACGGTGTCTGGCCCGCGGGGGCCATGACCTCGTAGGTGAAGGTCACGCCGCCTTCTGTCTCCTCGATCTGGTCACCGCGCACCGGCAACATCACCTGCCCGCCGAACGTGATGTCGGCCGTGCGGACGATGTAGTCGCGGCTCTCCCACGTCTCGATCGTCGGGTCGGCCACATTGCTAGCGAACTCCGTGCGACCGATCGTCGCCGAGAGCACCACGCCCGCGTCGCCGTGGCGGTAGACCACGGATGTCGCGAGGTGCTTGTGGCGCTGATCGGCGAGCCAGGCGGCTCCGGTATCGAGAAGGTTGGGCATTGCTATTGGCTCATGCGAATACGGACCGTGGTATCGCTCGTGCCCGCGGCGCGGACGCATTTGCCGATCTGCTTGTTTCCGGCCGAGGTCGTCGTTGCTTGATTGGCCGTGTCGTCCCAGTAGAGGATTTGGCCGACCGTGAACGACACGCCGTTCGCCTTGGCGAAGTCGAACACGCCGTCGACGTGCAGCGCACCGAGCTTGTTGGCGGCAATCGGCAGTTTGGCGACGCCGACGAGGTCGCCTTGCACAACGACATCGCCCGCAGCAACGGCGCTGCCGGGTGTGTAGTCGATTGCTTGGCCGACTTGAACGAAGGTTGCTTGTGGCATGATGGATGCTCCGAATGCGTTGTGTTGATTGACGGATGGCTACGCAGTGCCCTTGCTCTTGACCCCAGCCCGGAACTCGCCGAGCGCGACGCCGAAGTCCCAAAAAACGCGCCACGTGACGCCGAGGACGTTCGGGTCCGAGTCGAGACCGAAGAACTCGACGGTCGGCGTCTGCTGACCGTTGAGGTAGGCGATCTCGATCGCGGCCATGTCCGCTGGGTCGGCCAGCAGATACCAAGCGGTGCTGCTCGCGCCCGACAGGTTCGTGTTGGAGAGCCACGGCGAGGTGATCGGCGTGAAGGCGTTCTGCCAGATGTTCACGTTCGGCGTCTTGCCCGTGGTCGGGCCGAGGACAAACTGCGACGTCATCGCCTCACGGGCGGTCGTCTCCAGCGCCGTCGGCACCAACAGCAGACGCGGCTCGATCATGATCGGGTCGCCGTCCGGACCTTTGAGGTCGCGGAACATCTGCACGGCGGTCGAGATGCTGGAAAGCGACAGCGCGCTCGGAGCGCCCTCGAAGTAGTTGGCGCGGGCGGTGGTGAAGAAGCTCGCCCCGTTGCCGGTCGCGTTGAGCGACGTGAAGAGCGCCTTCTCGCGCGACATGACC
This sequence comes from Planctomycetota bacterium, assembly GCA_003576845.1. Lineage (GTDB taxonomy): Bacteria > Planctomycetota > Planctomycetia > Pirellulales > PLA5 > PLA5. The sequence goes on along the minus strand of QEVJ01000046.1, from coordinate 32,607 downwards.
GCCTTGCGTCCCATGCCGATCGCGTTTTCGGCGAAGGCGTTCAGCGAATCGTTGATGATGTCCTTGCGCGTGATGGAAAGGACCGCTCCGCGAGTGTCGAGTTGCCGCGTGCGAGACTCTTCCGACAGTGACAGGTGCTTAAGTTCGCCGTCCGGCCCGACCGGCTGAAGATCGCCGTTGAGTACCATCGAATAGACGGTATGGGCGTGGAAATTCGTATGAGACTTGGCGGCGGTAATCCGATCGGCGACCGACGGTGCCGCCTGGAAGGCCGCTTGGAGCGCCTTGTTGGCGACGTTGCCGACGATACCGGACAGTTCGCTGGTTGAGAACGCCGCCTGAATCCACTCGCGCGTGCCGGGGTCGGCGTCGATGACGCGGCCGTGGGCGGCACAAATCTGCTCGGCGCACCAGCGGAGTCCTCGGCGACGATACTTGTTGGCGGCCTCGAGAGTCTGGGCGGCGTATTGCTGCTCGCAGGGAACGCCGGCTTGCAAGCAGAGCGCCGCTTCGATCACCTGCGACGCGATGGGGTTGCCGCCATTGCCGCCAATGTGGATGGCCGGTCCCGATGGCCGGCTGGCGCGGAGTACGGCGAGTTCGGTTTTCGTGACATCCCAGCCTTCTTTGATGGCTTGCGCCTCGATCTCCGGATGCTTGCTATCGCACGCCTTGCGGATGGCGTTGATCCGTTCGAGTTCGGCGATCGCCTCGGCGCGAATCTGCACCGTGGGATTAGGCGGCGGCTCGACTGGCGTCGTCGGCTTTGCGGCCTGGACGTCATAGAGTGCCCGCAGGTTCTTGGTTTGGGAGTCGTTGAGCGCGTCGGGCGTGAACCCTTGGGCTTCGATCCAGGTGGCGAATTCCATATCAAGCTCCTTTTTCGGTTGAGCGGAGGCGGCGATCTGAGCGGACGAGTTGTCGTCCGCGCCGAGCACGACGAAACTGATCTCGCCGAGCGTGGCCCGCCGAGCGATGTTCACAGGGCCGGCGAACTCCCGGCCGTTGGCTTGCGACGTTTTTCCCTCGGGGACGAACTCGACCTGATCAGCCCGAGCGCCAATCGACGACTGCCACGCAAAGCCTTTGTCGTTCAGGGCGATGACCTGTTTCGCCTTCGTCGATTCGCCCATCACGTGGCCGGCGACGACGAGTTGGTTGTTCACCACGCCCACGTTGTCCGTCTGTCCCATCACGAAGTCGACGTCGCGGGTGTGGTCGAGCAGAATCGGCCGACGTTGTCCGCCGACCTGCAATCCCTGCAGATCAACGACAACGGGATATCGCCAGCCGGCAAGCTGCATCGGCCCGCCGGTGTACGCCGTCATCGAGAACCGACGCAGCTTGTTCGGCTCGCTCTCCGGCGCTGCCGCTTCAAGCTCGACAGCCGACGCGAGCAAGTTCAGCTCGCGCGGCTCAGGCGGCTTTTCGAGTTGTGGTTTCTTCTTCGACATCCTCGTCCTCTTCTTCGTCGTCCTCTTCGGGCGCAGGCGCTGCCGGCATGGCGATGGCTTGCGCCGTGGTCAGACCAAGTTCCGCCATGAGCGACAACTCCTTCGCACGTTGGCGAAGCTGAGTTTCCCAATCGAGCCCGCGCCGCGCGTATTCGTCCGCGAGCGTGGTGGTGTGATTCGCTAGACGCATCGTTTGCGCCGACGCTTCTTTGGCGGGGTCAACGTGTTCGTGGCCGTCCCAAAACCACTGGTGTGGCCAGTCGGCGATGAGTCCGAGACCCGCGGGCAGGAGGCCGGGAATCAATACGGCCTCGTCGAACCACGCGGCGAGAATGCGGTCGAGAATCACGCATTCGAGATGGGCCTGCTCGACTCGAAGCGATTTGAAATACGTCTGATGATCGAGCCGACCCGATGCGTAGTTGTATCCGGAGGAATTGCCCGCTGCGATGTTGAACGGCATGTTCAAACAGCGGGCGATTTCGTTGAGCAACTCGTGCTTAAACTCCGCGTAGGAAGTCGAAGGTTGTTCGGCTTCCATTTGGCTCATTTTCCAACCGCCCGGCATGGTGAGCAGCGCGCGCTTTTCGAGTTCGATTGGCTCGAACGGTTCGGCGGCGTCGGCTTCGCCATTGGCAGGCGCGTCGGTGTACAAGATGCCTGCGAAGTCGGCGGCCGTTTCGGCGGCGGCCAAGACCGCCAGCGTAAAGCGACGAAGCTGCGCGAACAGCGGCAGCGCCGGCATGATGTCGGGAATGCCGCGAGCTTGGCCCGGTCGATCAGCACGGAACCAATGGACGACGGCGCTTGCGGGGACGCGTTCGTAGTCACGCAAGGCGAGCGCCGACATATCGCCAGGGTGTGCCTTCAGCACGTGGTATTCGACTGGGTTTCCCCAGGCGTCGAACACGATGCCGTCGATAGCGTTGGGGACGAGCAGCTTAAGATCGGGCGTGCAAACTTGGTCGGCTTCGATGAGGTGCAGATCGAGTTGGATCGCCGTTGGCAAGCGCGGATTGCTGGTCAACACTCCGAATCCCTCGCCGTCCTCGGCTCGTGCCTTTCGCATCGTTCGGAGCTTCTCGGCAAGGCCGACTGCTTTCGCCCAGGCCATGAACTCGCGTTCAATGCGGCGGTTAGCATCGGCGTTTTCGGTGAGCATTTGCAGGCGAGGCCCGGTGCCGATAACGTCATTCGCAAGCGTATCCACGATCCCGCGAGCGTAGCTGTTGTTGGCGACCTCATAGCGGGCGCGGTTCCGCAATCTGCTTCGGACGTCAGGGCTGTTCGCCGCGTTTGCCGAAAGCCCGTCGGCGTTGGCCCAATGGCGGCGGTTGTCGTCGTTCGTCGATGCGGCGTCGTAGCGGGCACGAATGATTCGCATTCCTCGCGTCGGCATCGCTGCCGGCTTGGCGCGTTTCATCGCGTTGATAAGCCGCGTTAGCACTACGAAGTTCCCGGTGGAACGAACTTGTTCAGGACGAGGCCGCGCGATTTCGACTTGGCCGCATCCTTCGACGCGAGATACCGATCCGCCGCGATCTGGTCCGGCAGCTTGTGCTGTTCGACTGAGCCGGTGTCGCCCGACGCCTTGGCAGGCCCTTGAGCGTTTTCGCGGATCGTCTCGTCTAGTTCAGCCATCGCGCGTACTCCGAAACGACAACCAGCCGGGCGAGCCAACGAAAAAAGGCCACGCGAGGATTGCGGCCCCGCATGGCCTTTGGCGCTGACTGGGTTCGGCGATGAGGATCAGTCACCGGCGTCGCCCGTGCTAGTGTCGTCTCTAATTCCTAGAGAGCGGTGAAGGATCGGTCAATCCTTTTTCACGTAGCGTTGAAAAAATGTGCTACATTTGGCAACATTCGTCAGTTCGGTTAGATCGAATCAGTGCAGGTGAAGGGCTGCTGCACTGGGCAATCTATACCGAATAAGCGATCAAGAATCGAGGATAAGACAGCGGCTACGATGGCGGGCATCATGCGATCAATCACAACGCGAAGGTGTTTTTCAGGATATCGCGAATAGGCGGATGGCTCGCCCGCAAGAACACGGCCGAATCGTCTTTCGCCTGGCTGGAGCGCCGTCACAACGGCATTTTGCATCAGCTCTTGAGACGCCATTTGCCGCGATACACGAACGAGTTCGCATTCCGTTGGAACAGTCGCACGCTGACCGGTGGCGAGCGGATAGTGCCTGCGATCAATGGAATGGAGGGCAACTGGCCTGAATGCCGTTAACCGGTCGCGCTGGCGATGGCCGCGAAGGTTGTCCCGCCGCCAAATGACCGCTATTGTAGTACCGCTTGGATTCGTGGATAATTCCAAAGATACCCCTCTGCGGTGTCTTCCATGTCTGCTTGGAATCCACGATTACCAGAATGCTGGGCGCATGCCTTGGGCTTAGTTTCTGTGCCCATGTTTGGTGCCGCGCGCGCGCGTAACGAGTCTGGCACACATGCCATCATGCTCGACGGGCGCGACGGCAGCTTCGCTTTGTCAATTGTCGATTCCGAATCCAGAGTGCCGCGCGCGACGGCCAATCAGCGCGCATGGTCAGCGAATGTTCGCTGGTCAGTGGAACTCAACCAAGGCTCGATGGCGACGCTTCGCCGTTGGGATGCCCCTGACTTAGAAAGTCAACAACGGGTCGAAACCGAAGATGATGTTGCGGCCATTTTCGACCAGTTTCAGCAGACGCCAAGTCCGTCTGAAAACACAGTAATCGATCGAGCGCTGGAAACTTTTGGCGCAGTTAGGGCCGCGGTAGAAAAACGCGGCGGCAACTCTGTCGATGTGGCGTTTTCTTTCAATATCCTAATTGCCTGGGTTGCAACCGTTACCGGCGATGACACAAGCCTAACTCTTTTCCAAGCGGCACGAGCACTTCGTCGTGTTGGAGCGCCGTGGATTTCGGAAGCTAATGTCAGCGATAACCTTCGCGATTTCCCGTTAGGTGAACTTGTCAGCTTGCTGCGCGACGGCGGCAGCTCTGGATACTTATTAGACGCCGATCTCTTAGTGCGCCACGCAAGTGGCACTCTGTACCAAGAGGCACACAAAGAGCTGCGATCGCCTGGAATTATCTCATCCCAACGAGAACTGTTTCCAGAGTTCATGGTGGTCGATCATGGTGGTCGACGTGATGCTGCGCCAAGCTACATCCATCATACTCCAGAGTCGCTCGCGCGGGCGCTAATCGAGGTCGCACTTAAGTTCGTTCAGTGGCCGAATGAAGGGCCTTTTTCGATCTTGGACCCAGCATGTGGATCAGGGGTCTTTTTGATTGAAGCATTTCGAGAGTTGATCGCGTCCGAGCCACCGACTTCTGTCCAGTTCGTTGGAATTGATAAATCGAAAATCGCCGTGACGATGGCCGAACACCCCGTTCGGTACGCAATTTCCGAATCCGAAGATTCTCGGTACTCACTTCGGATTGTCGAGCATGATTCGCTCGCGATTAAGAACTGGGGGAAGCCAAATATCGTTTTAATGAATCCGCCATTTGTTGCATGGAATGAGCTCCCCCCGGGCGATAGGCAACTTGTCAAATCCACCCTCGGTCCAGCGTATTCAGACCGTCCCGACATTGCGCTTGCATTTATCTTCAAGGCAGCGGAGTCGTTAGCTCCTGGCGGCGTGCTGGCGACTGTAATGCCGTCCTCATTTCTCGACTCAAGATCCGCCGAATTGATCCGGCGATACTTCTCGCGAAGTGGAAAGTTCCGAATTCATTTGATCGGTCAACTTCATTTCGGGTACTTCGATGCGACAGTCCAACCAGCGTTCCTGGTGATTTCACGTTCAGCCGACTCTACGACGCCTATCAGAGTGGTTATCGCCGACGACAAGAGTGCTGAACAGGCAATTCGACTCTTGCGCTCAACAGAATGGACTACGGAGATAGTCGGTAGCGGGTTTGAGTTACGCAACATCGAACAATTAGAGCTGGCGAACGAGAATTGGTCCCCACAATCGGCGGCTAGTGCAGCATTCATTCGAGAGATTCTTCACAACACGCTGACAACGGTTGCCGATTTCTTTGTTCCAAAACTGGGCGTGCGCGTTGGTAACAAACCAGTCTTTATCCTTGATGAAGGTGAATTTCGTCGCTTTTGCACCCGCCGTAGAGAGCAGAGGTTGTTTCGGCCAATTGCCGATCGGATTGAAAATGGAATCATTCAACCGTCGGGCTACATTTTCTATCCGTATGACGAGTCTGGAGGCCTCCTCTTGAAGACCGAGCAGGAGGTCAGGACTACTTTGCCAGTTTTTTTTGAAGAGCGTTTACGCCCAGCGAAACGCGAACTGAGTGACCGAAAAAGTCTCTATCGGAATTGGTGGGAGGTTAGTCGACCGGTTGCGACTTGGCTGGCGAAAAGAGTTCCGCGAATCGTCTCAAAAGAGTTTGGCAAGGCTGGAGACTTCGCAATAGACCCATTGGGCGTCTACGCCGTTGTGCAAGGCTTCGGTTGGTGCTGGAAGCGGGGCAAACCTCACACTTCACGGCTGCTTGCATACCTAGCAATCTTGAACAGTTCGCTGTTTGAGAGAATTCTGCCCGCATACTGCCCACAGATTCGCGGCGGGCAATTCACTCTACGGCGACATTTCGTTGAGCGGGTGCCATTGCCATCGCTCTCGGATAACGCACTTCGCAATTCACTGGCTGCGATTGGGCGACGACTCGCGACTGGAAAGTCTGTTGATGCTGGCGAGCATGAGTCGCTCGTAATGAGAGCCTATGGGCTTGATCGAAACGGCAAAGCAATTAACCGCCCAGACTTGGCGTCTGAGCGGCTTTATCGAGAATTCAAGCTTCTTTCCCAACAATGGGAGGAAGCGACGCTAATTATGTCGCGTGAAGACAGGAGAATCGCCCATCCGCTTTACAAGAGAATTGTCGATCTAGGCACTTCCATCATACCCTATTTGCTGCGCGAAATTCGCGACGGGGAAGTACACTGGGACACTGCATTGCGCGAGTTGACTGGGAGTTCGCCAGCTAATCCCGCGCAAATGTCCGCAAAGCAAGTTTCGATCGCTTGGTTCAATTGGGGGCGAGATAACGGATACGAGATATGAAAGCGCGACGCCGCGAGCAACAACGAATCCGCAGCGAAGTAGAGTTGGAGTTTGATGGCTTGCGCGGAACTAAATGGCGTCTCACGAGTAAGCAAACGCCACGTTACAATTGCATCGCCTGGGCCGTCGGCGAAAAACACCGCCCTTGGGATCTCCTTCGTGGGTACTGGCCAGACGGCGTGCCTAGAACTGGATGCCTCACATCGCTGATTGCGGCGTATCAGACCAAAGGATTCGAGATCTGCGATGAAGCTCCCCTGGAGTACGACCAGTCTTTCGATAAGGTTGTCCTCTACGGAGTTCAGACGGGATCTGGCCACGAGTGGCAGCACGCTGCCAAATTGATGCCTAATGGGATGTGGTCCAGCAAGCTTGGGAATTGGGTGGATATTCAGCACGAGCAGCCCGAGCACGTGAACCATGCCGACTACGGAGAACCGCTCGTTTATATGAGGAAGGCGAAGAGATGTGCTGCGACGCAATCTAGTAAGGGCAGTCGAACCAAGGTCGAGAAAGATGGCGAATCCCGAGCCGGACGAGATTCTGAGAAGTTGCCCCATCCGCCTGAAGTCCCTTGATCTGGGCAGGCAATTGCCGCCTGCTCGCGGGCTTTGCAGCCTTCTTTATAGAGTTTCACAACAGTCTGTGGGCTTCCCAATTGCACTTTGACGGGATTCATACGTAACGATGCGGCGTCCGCATCCGCGGCAAGTCTTTCGTCGCCGGATTCGACCATCCCGTAATGGTTCGGTGTTCGTTGTATCGAAATGCCGGCAGCCGCACTGTGGGCAACGAATGCCAAGCTCGGCCTGCGTCGATTCGCCGCCTTTCATTCCCGTCGTCTCCTCTGTAGTTCGGCAAAACTCACACGCTCCCGCTTCGGCGGTGCGACACTTCCGCCGGTTCCCGCAAGTGATGCCCCTTGAATTGACGCCGCGACTGCGCTGCCGACGACGCAATCGAGCCAGTGATTGTCGCTCCGCTCCGGCCGCAACTTCCATTCGTCAACCGTCCGACCGCGGCCTTCGGTCTTCACGCGGTACTCGGCGGTCAGATGGTCGGCGAGGAGTCGATGCTGGTCGGGGCCGTCGCCGAACAGCGATAGGCACCCCCGGTCACCCATCGGCACGGCAAGCCGGGCGTGCGTGAACGACTTCCAGAAGTTCGTATCGAACACGACGTGCCGCACCGCGCGCTTGCCGTTAACGTTCGGCATTCGCCAGTTGTGGCCAATGCGGTCGCCGGGTTTTCGCTTGTATTCAGTGAATGGTTGACTCGAAGCGCCGACGAACCGACCGTGGCTGGGAATGACGATTCCGGCGCTCGCGGATTGCCGGCAGAACTGATAGACCACGTCCGTCGACGATCCCCAGTTCGCGTCGATCAGGCACCGCTCGATCCGCAGCATCGCGCCGTCATCGCGCCGCCATTCGCGGCCGAGGAACATCGCGGTCAGTGCCTCGAGACCGGCGTAGATCGCCCCTTCGAGGCCGCTGGCCTTCGTCGCGATGGTAAGCGTCTGTCGGGCGTCGCGGAGCGTGAAGTAGGGCCGGTGTTGATCGGGGAACGTTCCGTAGTCGATCACGTAGCCGGTAAAGTCATCCTCCCAGGCGGCGACGACGTAGAACAGGAGCGATGCCTGGACGTCGACGAACATGGTCAAGTGGTTGCTGCCGATTGGAACCTCGTAGCGCTGCATGCGGTTCACCTTGCCGGCGATCTGATCGGCGGTCAGTTCATCGTCGGTGCCAGCGTCGACCGGGAGCGGTTCGTTCTGGTACTCAGCGAAGAACGCTGCTTCGTCTTGTAACTTCAGGTTCATCGCGTGCTGGATGGCCGACGCCTCGTCGTGATTGAACCGTTCGGGCCACGCGATCAACGCTCCCTCGTCCATTGCGACGCGGTCGGCGACGTAGAACTCGGTCGCCGCATGAATATCACCGTGGCTGCGGAGGCTTTCGGCGCGGAGTTCGCCGTACCGTTCCCACTTCTTCTCGTCGGTCGGGAACGAGTAAACCATCTTGGTTCGTTCGCCGTTCCATTCCGGATGCTTGTCGCGGCTGAGGATGTTGTCCGCCATGTCGCCGGGCCGGATCACCGTGCAGGGCATGATGCCGGAGATCTTCTTGCCCGGTCCACCCAGGCCAAGGACCGCGCCGGCGAGGATACCTTCGCGCGTGGCGCACTGTGACAGGCTGCGTGCTGATTCGTCGGTCTGCGGATCGTCCAGTACAACGAGAGTTGGGCGAACCGTCTGGCCGTCGGCCCGCTTGTATTTCATGCCCCGAATCCGCCCCGTGATACCGGCAACCTTGATGATCGCGCCACTGGCCACGCTGCCGGGCATGGTCGGCAGGACGATTTCGCGGGCGGTCCAACCAATGTGCGTGCGTTCGCCCTTGTAGAGCTGGCCATTGGCCCGGTTGGCGATCCCGTCGAGGGCTTGGATCGGATAGACGACCTCCGGGAAGTCGTCGAGTAAGTAATCGCTGCCGTCGAGTTCCATCTTGATCGAATCGAGCATGTCCATCGCGTGGCCTTCGTCGGAGCCGATCAGACAGACGAACTCGCGGTGCCCGTACAGCACTGCCCAGATGCAGGCGCATTCACAGATCGTCGTCTTGCCTGACCCGCGGGGCATCGCCATTGCAAACAGACCACCGTGCAAAACGGCGCGTTCGATTTTCTCAATCACTTTCAAATGGTCGGGCGACCACGGTAGGTGAAACGTTAGCGGGAAGTATGATTCGCAGAAGTAACGGAAGTCCGACGCGGCCTTAGCCTTTCGCTCCGGATTCACGACTTCCGGCAAGTCGCCGATGTCGCGCCCCGCGATGGCGAGCGCGATATTCCGAGCGCGTGCGCGGTCCTTTAATCGCTCGTAGGGATCGCCATCGGCTTGCGGTCGCGGCGTATGGCGCTCGTGGACCATCCACGCGACGTACCGCAATAGATCGACATGCCGCGCGTCGCCGATCCGCAGGCCGGCGCGCGTGCGGTGGCGATGCAACTGCCGTTCGTTGATCACCTCGCCCAGGGGCGTGCTGTTGAGCAACCGGCATAGTTCGGTCGGTCGAAGTTGTCGCGGATCAGTCGCCACGCCCCATCTCCTTGGCGAGCCACGCCGCATAGTGAACGAGATTCAAAGTGCCGTTCGCATTCGTCGGTGCGCCGGCGTCGACATCGGTGCGGAGCATCTCTTCGGTGACCGGTTCACCGCCAACCTGTGCCAGCGCGCGGGCCGCGTCTGCTAAAGGCAAGGCCGTGGGATTCAGCGGTAATCGCGGTGAATTCGACATGGTTTCGGTGGCCCTAAAACGCCCGGAAAAAGATTCTCGGAATTCTCTGCCATGTGGCGCTAACAGCGCTTGATGACGTTTGGCCCGCATGGCTCTGTGTGTGTCGTGCGAAGCGATGTCCGCGACGCGAAGCCGAACCGCAGGAGAACGAACCATGTCCGCAAAGAAGACTACGAAGCCCGCCGCCGCGAAGTCGACCAGGACCGCGAAGGCCAAACCCGCGAATGCGAAGGCGTCCAAGGCCGCAGCGCCGGCCAAGGCGACGAAGACCAAAAAGGCCAAGGCCGACGGCAAGATGAGCGCCCTCGATGCGGCGGCGAAGGTGCTGGTTGACGCCGGCGAAGCGATGAACACGAAGGCCATGATCGAGGCGATGGCCGCGAAAAACTTGTGGACGAGCCCCGGAGGCGCGACCCCGTGGGCCACGCTTTATTCGGCAATTACAAGGGAGATCAACGAGAAGGGCGCGGACGCCCGATTCGTGAAGGTTGATCGCGGTCAATTCTCCGCCAAGAAGTAGCGCTCGCCCCGAGCGCCGCCCAAACGCCCCACGTTCGCCACGTCGGGGCGTTTTGTCGTTGGTAGGCGCGGTGGCCAACCCGTCGGGCTGGCCCCGACACGGCGTAAACGTGGCGTTCAAGCGGCTACCTCCGCGGCCGCCCGCCGCTCTGCCTTTCGTCCGGTGAACTTCTCCCAACGCTGGACGATCACGTCGCAATAGGGCGGATCGAGTTCCATCAAGAACGCTTTCCGGTTCGTCTGCTCGCACGCGATCAATGTGGAACCGCTGCCGCCGAACAGGTCGAGGACGTTCTCGCCGATGCGCGACGAGTATTGCATTGCCCGCACCGCGAGTTCGACGGGCTTCTCCGTAAGATGAACCATCGACTGCGGGTTCACCTTCTTGACGTGCCACAAGTCAGTGGCGTTGTTCGGACCGAAGAACTTGTGCCCAGCGCCGAGTCGCCAACCATAAAAGCAAATCTCGAACGCACCCATAAAATCTTTTCGCGTGAGAACAGGATGTCGCTTGTCCCACACGATGCCTTGGCTGAAGTACAGATCATGCTTCTTGAGGAACGGTGGATAGTTTCCGAGGTTCGCGTACCCGCCCCAGATATAGAACGCACGTCCGGCCTCCAGCACGCGGGCCATGTTGCCGAACCATGCATCGAGCAAACCATCGAACGCTTCGTCGGTCACGAAGTCGTTCGCGAGCGGTCGATCTTTCGCTCGCATCTTCTTGTGCGTTGCCTTCGCCTTTTCCGGGTGACGTTCGAGGTCGAACTTCTGATGATGCTTGTTCGGATTGGCGAAGCTGCTATTGCCGGCTGCGATGGCATTGTTCGATCGCGGTTCGACTTTGACGTTGTAGGGCGGGTCCGTGTTCACCAGATGGATCACCGCGCCGTCGAGCAATCGGTCGAGGTCTTCCGGCTTGCTGCTGTCGCCGCATAGCAGACGGTGGTCACCGAGAATCCACAGGTCGCCCGGCTGCGTGATCGCTTCGTCAGGCGGGGCCGGCACGTCATCGGGGTCGGTCAGCCCCTCCTGCAAATCGCCGCCGAGCAATTTGGCAAGCTCGTCCTGGTCGAACCCCAGCAAGCCGAGGTCGTAGTTCGCTGCTTGCAAATCGCCAATCTCGATCGGCAGCAGATCGTAGTTCCATTCGGCCAACGACGCCGTCTGGTTGTCGGCGATGCGATAGGCCTTGATCTGCTCCGGCGTCAGGTCGGTCGCCACGTGGACCGGCACCTTCTCCAGGCCCAGCTTCTGCGCCGCCTTGTAGCGAGTGTGACCGCAGATGATGACGCCGTCGGCGTCGACGACGATCGGTTGGCGGAAGCCGAACTCCTTGAGCGACGCCGCGACGGGTTCGACTGCATTGTCGTTGACCCGCGGGTTGTTCAGATATGGTTTGACCCGCGACAGCGTCCACAGTTCTATCTGCATCGGAGCGCACCTCAAGCACGTAATTGTGCTGGTGGCTCCGAGATGCGGAGCGCGGCCCGGGTAACCTGGGCGGCGGACCGGCGGACCAGATTCGCGTCGGTCACTTAGCGAGCAAACTTTCTTCTATTATATCGCTTGGGAGTCTCGCAAAGAGGCATATTCCCCGCGTGGTGTTGGCATGCGGGACGAGGACAACTGTAAGAGGTTTGAGTCAACTCGCGAAATGGCCCCGTGGTTGCTGCAAATTCCGGTGCCTAATTGACATTTGACACTCGAAGCGAGCGAGGTCGCTCAGCTTTAGTACACCCTCGATTGTGCCGCAAGTCATGGGCATGCCATTGTCCAACCCCGTTACAACACCGGAAATACGAGTCAACTTCTCCATTTGATCGCCTGTAACGTGGCCCAATAGCGTGCGTAAGAATGGCTTCTCCAACTCCGGCGCGTGCCGTGTTTCTAAGTCAATCACGGTGCCGCCTGACGGGTTGATCACAGTGTTGTCAGGATTAGCTACTTCGAGATCGTCAGTCGCGTGTAATCTCGCTCTTGTCTTGAGGTGCTTGGTCATGTGGTCGAATCCTCCGGAAACCAGGCCGCCCCCTTTGGAGCGAGTGTTGAGTTCGCCCTCCGCCAACTTCATGAAAAGGTTGCCAAGCCGTTGGACAACAGTGGTAACGTTCTCTTGCCCCTGTCGCGCCCCCTGCGGCAGCAGGCTCGGGCGGCTGGTCTTCGCGTGAAATAAAGCCGTGCGCGTGTTCACATAGAGGTCATTGTACAGGTCATCCACAGGATTAGTTGAGCCGATAGGCGCATACGGTCCTAGGTCAACCGTCGCGTGCGCCACGGATAGCGCACGCTTGAACCATTGCCCTTCGCCTTCATCCGGTTTCCCGGAAGCCTTCACCTTCTGCGGTGCGATTCTGTCAAGAATCGACTCCACCGCCAGAAATAAATTACGATACGAGTCAAACAGGTCGTCCGTCGCTTGAGAGAGGCGGAAATAACGCAGGCTCTCGTGCCAAGTGACAGGCGGAACTGGAGGATCAGGTTTTGGCTGCCCATCCGATCCCACCACGACGGCCGTCACTTGAAAATTCACGGTGATGGTAGAAACATGCACTGTGCGCAGCACTTGGCCCGTGGCCTCATGCCACCACACCATGTGTTCAGTTTCGGCGTTACGGATTCCCATGTCGGCTGCGCGAGCAATAGATAGCAGATCGAGCCCCTGTTGGGCCGCAAGGAACGCAGCATCTCGACTCTGCGCATAGTCGCCCATGAAGCCAGGGTTGCGTGCAACGACATATTTGGTTCCATTCTGAACCTGCACCTGCCAATTGCCGGGGCAATTCAAGGTCTCGGTGGTCTTGGATTCACCGTTGAGCAGGAACGCCCCGCCGCAGGTAGGCAAGCCGCCGCTGGCGAAGAGCGATATGCCGTCGAGCGTTGACATTGGATGCTCCTTGTCGGGGAATACTGCGCGCAAGCAGATCTATCGGGCCCGTCGCACTGATCCCAAATACCGCGAACACCTGGTCAGATGGTTTGGCCGCACAACCGCTGACGCTGGCATACGGAATCTATTCACGAAGGGCACATTGACTTCCGCAGGCTCCGGATGTGATGTCTGCTGCTCGATCATATCGTTCGACACTATCCGGTACTACTCGTCAGCAAAGTTTGCTTCGCGCCCGTACCGAAAGACTGGAAAACTGCGCCCGCAGGAGCTTCGATCATGATCCGTCCCCGCCGTCCTTTCCGCCCAACGAACCGCACGACGACGCACACTCCGTTGATCTCGACGGTGCGGGATTCTCCTTCGTTGTACCAGTCGACGCACGTGCTGGTCGGCTTGTTCTCCCGCCCGCGCACGTCCGACTTGACGTTCTTCTCCATCGCCTCGTCTCCATAAGAGCCGCACAAAAGCAGGGACACACTGATTCAAGCCGAAATACCCACGAATGGCCCTAGATCAAAAAACCGGACAAGCAAAACAAACTGTGTCTCTACTGGCGATTGTTCCCGTCGCCATCACCTGAGCGTCGTCGCCAGGAAGGAACCGTGCCGCGTCCGTTCGCTCGTGGGCCAGTTAGCGCCCGTTCCCACGGAAACGCGCCAGGCGCGAACGTAGGCGGCGTGGTGCGGGATTCGTGGGGTTGCTCTGGTTGGTCTGGTTGCTCTGTTTCGCGCTATCTTGAACAAAGGAATTCAATCTCCTGTTTCACCGTTCGGTGCAGAGCGGTTGCCGCCAGCGCCGGCGTGGACCAGCGCAAGGATGCCTGCTTTTATCGCGTCGGGAAGATAGGGCCATGCGGCCACGACGCGGGCAAGATCGGGCCGAAAATCAGGGCCAGAATCGGCACCCGGCGGAGACGGCACCAATATGGGCACCTCGCGGGATACCGGTTCGCGTATCTCTTGACCCGTTACGGGTTTACGCGAACGGCGCACAGGACTTAAAATCCTGTGGGGAGTTAATCCCCGTGCGGGTTCGATCCCCGCCTCGGCTACTGACTATTGAGGATTTTTGTGGACACGCTTCACCATCTTTCCCGGCATTCTCGCCGGTTTGCTCGCCGGCGTCCGTGGACATTTGTGGACTTTCACGCTTCCGCCGTGGTCTAGTCGCGGTGCAGCGAAGGTGGGGTTTTTCGGCCGTTTCGGCGCCGTTTTGGTCTAGTTTTGGTCTAGTCGCCGGGGGCCGATTCTCGCGCGCCTCCTGGGCCGCTCTGCCGTCCGTTCCCGTGGCCTTCAGGGCCTCGCGTTGCCGCGGGTCGCCGAGCGTCGGCAGGGCGTTGACGGCGTTGTGGGCGTCGCTCAATCGCATGTGGGCATAGCGGCCCAAGGTCAGCGCGGGTGTCGAATGCCGGGCCAATTCCATGAGCATCTTGGGCGATGCGTTCGACGCGGCCAGGTTCGTGCAAAACGTGTGGCGGAGCGCGTGAAAGTCCAGCACGTCGCCGCTCGCGTCCTCTGGCAACAGGAAATCGCTCGCCTCACGCTCGCCGCGGTCCGCTTCCGGAGCGGCTTCGATCCACCCCGCGCGGGCCTGCGCCATGTCGTCGCGCAAAATCTCGGCGGCCCGCCGATACCATTTGCCCGGCCAGAGCCGCGCTTGGCGTTCGATCGGCAGCAACTCGCGGGCGTCGAGGAACTCGCGAAGGCTCGCGGCCAGGCCGTCGGCGATCGGGAGCACGTCCTGACGCCGGCGTTTCGAGATGGTCGATTCGACGATGAGGTACGGCCGCACGGCGCCCAAGTCGAAGCTGGCCGGCGTCAAGCTGGCGACTTCGTTCGCCCGCAAACCGGTGAACGCGGCAACCTGATAGATCATCGCCCGATCCGTCCCGGCCAGCGCCTTGCGGTCGTCTACGCTGGCCTTCGTGGTGCTCACCAACCATTCCAACTCATCGGCGAGCATCGCCCGCCGCGACCGGCGCCGATCCTCTTGCTCATTGAACTTCGCGATCCCGGCGAGCGGGTTGCGGGCCAGGCGGTGGTCATTGTACGCCCAGCGGCAAAACGCCTTCGCCGCGGTGAGATAGTGATTCGCCGCGCCCAGACCGAAGGGCCGCGGCCTAACGTCGACGGTTCCCGGCAGCGGGTCGATCCAACCGCGATCGAGCTGCGCCTTGAGCCAGTCGCGTACCGCCTGCGGCGCAATGTCGCCGATGAGCCGGAAGCCGCACCCATCGAGAAGCTTCACGAGCCGACCGATCGAGCCGGCGACGTGGCCGGATGTGACGCGCTTCGATTCGAGATAGCGGCGGAAGTCGATGACGTGTTCGGTCAGTGGACGCCGGGCCGCGGCTTCGATCGGGTTGTCTTTCGCCGAGCGGGCGAGCTTGGCCTGATACTTGAGGTCCGCGAGTTGGTCTTCGCTCGCCCGCCGCGTCTCGGCGAGTTTGTGCCGTCTCACCTTGCCGTCGGCGTCGGCCGCTTTGCCGTAGTAGCGGCTCGAAAGCTTCGTTTCGCCCGTGCGGCGGCACTTGAACTTGATTTTGAACACGGACATGGCTTCGACCTTTCTTGCACGCCGGCCACGCGAGCGACGGGTGCAAGACCGTCGCCCGCGCAGCCAGCAAAGGCTTTCGAGGTGGCATCCTACCACGATGCCGGCCAGGTGGGAGCGGTCAGGCATTCTTGTCGCTCCGCAAGCCGTGCAGCGCATCGAGCGGGTTCCATTTCTCGCGGGCTTCCCACTCTTCGCGATCGGGACAACCGGCCTCGATCCAGCGGTGGATTTCGTCGGCCTTCCACTTGAACAGCCGGCCCAACTCGATATGCCGGGGCAGCTTGTCGGCCTTCATCATCCGGCGGACCGTCTTCGTGCAAACGCCGAGCAACTCGGCGACTTGTTCGACGTTCAACAGCCCGGCGCGGCGCGTCGCCGGCGCTGGCTCGCACGCTGCATCGAATCGGGGAGCAATCATCGTTCGTCCGTGAGTTACGCGGCCGATTTGCCACGGGGTTGTTGTTGGAGTTGGCGGGGACCGGTGCCGGCGATGTAGCGTTCGACGTCTTGGCGGCGCCAGTAGCCGCGGCGGTCGTCGTGAACGCGGCCGGGGAACTCGGGCGTGGCGACCAGCCGGGCCAATTCGTGCTGGCTGATTCCGAGCAAGTCGGCGAGTCGGTCGAACGGGATCAAATTCGGGTCGCGCTCCATCGTGTACCTCGCGTCGCGCATTCGCATGGCTGGGGCCTCTGGCGTTGGGGGTCGATCGGGCGGTGAGCAACGGACACAGAGTCCGTTGCTCTCAAATTGGACAAGCTGCGCGGCCTACGGGGCCGGGCGGCTGCTGGGTTTGCGTTTGTTGCTCGGGGGTCGCGCGGCGCGTTCGCAGGCGGCTTTGGCCGCGGCTTCGGTGCGGTGGCTCGAAAGGTGTCGCCACGTCCAGTTGCCGGGCGGGCTTTCGATTCGCCGCTCGGCGCGGAACATGACGCCGTGGCGGGCGTGGCGGCTTTTCTCGGCCAGCACGCGGAAGCGGCCGCAAACCGAAACGAGCGCCTGGCGGCCGTCGCCGGTGGGAGTGTGGCGGATTCGCCAGCCGACGTGGCTCGATTCGCCGAGCGTGTCTTCGACCATTCGCGCGAGCGAACGGTCGAACGACGCCGGTTGTGGTTTTGCTTGGCCGTTCATGGTTCAATGCTCCTGCATCCATTATTGGGATCGCCCAACTCGCCGACGCCGGCGACGATCTTGAGGCGGGCCTACAGCCAAGCGCTCGCGATCGCGTCTCGCCGACCGCGGCAGAAACTTTCCGCCGACGTCGGCGAGTTGGGCGACGTATCCCCCGCCGCTACTTCACTTCGGAGGCGAGCGCGGGCGACGATGCCCGCGCGAACGCTCCGCGCTGTTTGAGTCGCGGTTGCCCGACCAAGCCGCGTTCCACGTGACGCCGAACCGCTTGTCCAGGGTGCCTTTGGCCCGCGCAGCAGACCACCATTCGAGCTTCGCCGTGCGGAATCGTTTCGTCGGGGCGTCAAAACAGCATTCATGCCGCGCGGCGTTGATCGCGGCCGCGACTTCGGCGCGCTTGCCGTCGCGCTCTTGCACAGCCATCGCGATCGCGGCCCAAAACACGAGCGTCGGGTCGCCGATCGCCGCGTAGATTTCCTCCGCGCGGCGGATGACGGTGTGCTCGCCGCTTGCGGTCTGTCGTTCGTCCGCCATCGGCGGCGGCCCCTTCCCCGGGCCGCCGCCGCATGGCGGTTGTTCGTTCGTTTGTGTGGAAGAGTCTTTGAGAGACTCTTCCACACAAACGTTGTTAGTAGTGCGGGGTGTGGTACTGCGTACCTCGTTTCGTACCACGGAGCGGTTGGGCGCATTGAGGATTCGATCGAAACGCTTTTCGCCACCTGCACTTGCGATGAACTCCTGGGCTTGCGGCGTCAACGGCGTCACAGGCGCCGGCGGCGCGGGGTGTGGTACGGATCGGGGTGTGGAATACCACTCCCCAGCGCTCTCTTGGGCGTCGGCGGGCGACTCCGGCGCTTCCTGTGGTACGAGCCGTGGTACTGGATACCCCGCCTCATCGGCGACGGCCTCGGGGTGAACGGGCGCCGCGAAGTCGAAGACGTCTTGGGCCGGCGGGTATACGACGTCGGTGGACGGTCCGGCCCGCAGCGCGGCGAACACGTCGGCCGGCCAAAAAAACGTGGCCGTGCCGCTCTCGCCGTCGTAACTCGCGATCCCGCGCGATTCGAGCCGCTTCAGCAGCTTGCGGGCGTTCGACTTGTCGCCGTTGCTGTGCGCGCGGGCGAACTGCCTGAGCGGCAATTCGGTCTGGCGAACGGTCAGGCCCTGCCGGACGAAGCCCCATCGCCAGGCCGCACAGTCGGCCAGCGTGAACCCATTGTCGCGCATCAGCACTTCCGCCGATTCGAGCTCGCGGCACTTCTCCAGCGCCAGCACGTGTGCTTGGCGGGCGATTTCGGCCGCTTCGTCGCGAGCGATTTCGCTGGGAGCGCGTGGCGTGCTCGGCACGGCCAGGCGTAGGTGGCTTCCGCTTCCTTGGGAGGGCATGGACTTTCCGTTTTACTTGGGCGATACACCAAGTCTTGCCACGTCGCAATGTTCAAGCGGCGCGGCCCGGGGCCGCGCGTGTTGCTGCTAGCCGAAAGCCTTCGCTTCCAGTTGATCCTTTGCGGCCAACTCGCGTAGGCGCGGGCGCTCATGCTCTGCGATCGCTTCTCGGGTCATCCTTATTGCGCGGCACAACCGAGCATTGCAGCGAGCTACGGCGCCGCGCTGGCGCCACAGATCGCGCTCGGCGTCGTTCACGGCCATCTTTCTCCGGCGCCGGCATTCTTGCGCGACCAGAACCCAGTCAATCGCGGCCATTCGTTGAATCTCCGTTTGAAACGGGAAAAGGAATCAAGCGGCGTCGCCGCCGCGTTTGGGCTTGCCCGCATCGCGCTGTTGCTCGCGCTGCATTTGTTCCGCGACGCGCAGCAGCTTACGCAGCGATTTCGTCTCGCGGATGAGGTCGGCGAGCCGCTCGCGAATCTGTTCGGGCGGCGGGACCTTCGTCAGCGGCGATAGGCGGCGTGCGGTCTTCATGCCGTCCATTGTCGCGGGGCTTGTTCCGAATTCGTTGCAGAGAACCGGAACAAATGCGGAACAATCAGGAGCCTCCGCGTTCCCCGCTTTGTTCGAGGACGACATGCTCGTTCTGTGTTCGCACGGTTAATGGGAGCCCTCGCGTTAGCAGTTCCTCATTCAACCGGCACACCCGACTGCGGATCGTCGCGTCTTTTGTGAGGTCAGCCCCGAACACCTTTTCTCCTACTTCCGCAAAGTCAAGGCGGCGACGCGGGGCATCCCACAGTTCCTTAAGAAGCCGCCAGGACATTCGAGGGAAGCCCGCATAGGATGCTCCCTGCCAAATGAATTCGTTGGGATCAAGGGGACCATCAGGCGTCGACACGGACGCTGGGGCGGGTGCATTCAACGGCGTTGCACGGTTGGATTGCGTTCGCCGCATGATGAGCCACGCTTCCAAATGGTTCCATGTCGGCCGCTCGAATTCATACAACTCGGCACGTAAGCGGCCCGCGTCGAGCGCCGTGACGGCGGCGATCGCGTAGAAAGCGTTGTCCAGCGTTTGACCCAACTCAACGAGCTTGAGCACGTCGGCCGCTGAAAGGTGCTCGACGCGGTAGCCAAAAAACGCTTCATAGCAATCGAGCGCGATTTGCAGGTCGACCAATAGTTCGTCGCTGGGTGGTTGGCCCAAACCGCACTGCTCCGCGACCAACTCCGCGGAAGCAACGTTGGAGAAAGCGGCCGAAAGATCGCCGATGCGAAGCCTACGATGTGCGTCCGGCCGTTCGTCACGGTTGTCGATCCAGTGGTTGAGAATTCCAGTCTTCCCGCAGTTCGTGCACTCGGCCAACTTGTAGCAGCGATGCGTCATTGGTCCCGCTGCGTTCGCGCTCCGCCACGCGACCGTCTGGGTGTATACGACGTCCGTTCGCTCTGTCGAAAAACACGACGCGCAAATGAAGTCTGGCCCTGGCAAGAGCGGCAATAGCTCTTGCTCGTCGCCCGGATTCTGCCGCGACTGGATCGACGCGAGAATGCGGTCGACGTTCGTTCCCTGTCGGCGACGGGCTCGGTCGAATTGCCCTAGCGTGAATGGACGCAACGCGGTAGCCGCTGCGTTTCGCTTGGCGCGTGCCATGCGTGAGAATCTCCGTTTTCAAGTTGTGGCCGGGCGGCGTCGGCAAAACGGATGAAAAGCCGACGCCACCCTGACCACGCACGCCGGTTGTTCAGGCCGGCGTGGAACACGAGCAATGTAGCAACTTCATTTTGCGGCCGCGAGCTTTGCGCGGTGCTTGGCGATCGCTTGCGCTACTTCGTCCAACTGCCACGCTTCGCGGAGCCGGGGCACGAGCCAGAGGATCGTATCCAAGTCGTGATCGCTCTCGGCGTCGGCTTCCAACGTTGAACCGCTGCGGATCGGCACGAAGGCTTCGTCGCTGTCGCGCTCGGCGGCTTGGTCCGCGGTCAGGCGGTAATCGCGAGCGGCCGGGGCTGGGGACTGGGGACTGGGGGCTGGGGTGGCGCGGGCGAACGTCGACGGCGCGGCGCGGGGCGGCTTGACGGCAGGGGTCAGGGGCCGGGGGTCAGGGGTCGAGGATTGCGGCGGGCGGATTTCGCCGACGGCGATCCGTTTGGCGGACCGCTCGAAATCGGTCGACGTTCTCCAAGCCCACGGGTTTTGCTCGCGGTCGCGTTCGATGGCGGCCAGCACGTCGGGCATGTCGACGAACGGCACGAGCGAACGGGCCATGCGTTCCGTGACTTCGCCGGCGGCCAGGCGTTGTTGCCAGATTTCCGGCAGCCGCAACAGCCGCGTGTGATTCGAGCACCATTCTTGCGATCGCCCAAACAGCTTTCCCGCCGCCTTCGTCGTGAGGCCCGCGCCGCCGGCGTCGATCGGCGCGACGAGCCGATCCAGGCCGCGGGCACGTTCGATCGGGTTCAGGTTTCGCCGCGCAAGATTCTCCGCCAGGCCCGCGATCAACGCTTCCGCGTCGCTCAGTTCGCGGACGACGGCCGGCGCCGCGGAGAGGCCCGCGGCTTTGGCGGCGCAATAACGCCGCTCGCCGGCGACCAGTTCGTAACGGCCGCCGGGCTTCGGGCGACAGAGCATCGGTTGCAACAAGCCGAGCTCGCGGACGCTGGGCACCAGCTCATCGACGCCCGCAGCCGCGTCGGCCCGGGCGTTGAACGGCGCGGGGTCGAGCTTGTCGAGGGGCACTTCGACCAGCGCCGTTTCCCGGGAAACGGATGCGGACTTGGCGGCTTTGGGGTTGGCTGTGACCATCATGTTTCACCTTTTCGGGATTGAGGATTGAGGATTGAGGATTCGCGTCTGCCCACTGCCCACCGTTCACTGCCCACCGGCGTCGCCGGCGACGATCGCTTGGACGACGTGCACCAAGTCAATCACGTCGACGGGGCTGACGATCCGGCCGTGGGCTGCCCGGTTCGCCGTTTTGAGGACGCGGTGAATATCGTCGCGCGTGCCGCGGCCGATGACTTCGTTCGCCGAGAGGGCCGTCGCCAGTTGCCCGATGTTCGGCGCGTGCAGGCGATGCCGGCGGGCGAGCGTTTGCAGGTGCGCGTGGAGCGCGACGCGGGCCGTGACCGCGGCCGCGGCCAGGTGCCCCGCGCGATACAGCTTGTGGGCTTCGTCGATCGCCCGCCGCGGATCGTCGAAGAGTTGCTCCGCCGGCGTCGCTGGCGGCGTGGCCAAAAGCGGCGGGAGCGACGCGGCGACCGTGCTGTAACCCGAGCGGGTCGGGTCGATGTAGTGCTTGCGGCAAACATCGGGCGTGTTGCCGAGCAGCCGCGCCGCGGCTTCGACGCCGTGCTCGGCGGCAATCTCCGTGGCGATCGTGCGGCGAATCCGATGGCCCTTGTTCATGCTCCGCCGGGTCGATGGCCGGATGTCGGCCGCGGCGAAAATCTTGCCCAGTTCTTTGTGGAAGTTCTGCCTGTCGTCCGGCCGGGCGAACAGCAGTTCCCGCGGCGGCTGGATGATTTCCGCGACGGCGACGATCGCCTCGGGCGGCAAGATATAGCGCTGGCCCTTGCCGGTCTTGAAGGTCTCGCCGGCCGCGTCGACCACGCCCGTTTCGAGGTTCACGTCGGCGGTCCGCAGCGAGAGCAAACTGCGGCGGCGCATCCCCGTATAGAACGCGACCAGGAAGTAGGCTCGCCACCAGGCGATCGGGCAGACGCCGGCGATCGTTTTCCGCCAGGCGATCGCCGCCGGCGCTTCGATGAGCCGTTGCAGTTCGTCGCGGGAGAGTGAATCGGGCGCGTCGAACGCCTGTTTGAGCTTGCGAACTCGTTGCACTGGCGGCGCGAGATGCCGTTCGGCCGCGCTACGCCACACGGCCATCAGCATCCCGCGATACTTGTTCACCGTCGCGGCGTTGCGGGTGCCCGAAGCCAACAGCCAATGCAGGAAGCCTCCCACGAAGACGGCGGATAGCTCGTCCAGCCGCACGTCGCGCCCCGCATACCCATGCAGCCACCGCATCAAGCGGCTGTAATCCGAAAGCACCAGGTCCGCGGACCCGATGAGCTGCGTCGGCTTATACACGTGCTCGCAAAAGTGGCGGACCGTGCCTTCCGCCGGCGGCGGGAGCGGTGCGACGTGTCGGCGGCGATCGGGCAGCGCCGGATCGAGCACGCGGGCCACGAGCCTGAGGTCGCTGGCATAGTTGTAAAAAGTCGCCTCCGATAGGCCGCGAGAGACCATCCGGTCGCGGAAGGCCGCTTCGTTGTCGGGTGTCAGATCTTCCGGCGCGCCGTACCTGCCGAGCATTCGGTCGAACGCTTCGACGGCGGCGGCGATCGAGTTGGCGCGATTCGAGACGCTATACCGCCTCCGTCCGCGTTCGGCCTGCCTGGCCGCGAGCTTCGGGAGCACGACGTCGCGATAACATGCGGCGAGCGTGCCATCGGCCGGCGGTGCGTCCAGGAACGTCGCCGGCGGGTCGACGTGGCGGATGTTCCGGGTCGGTTCCCACGCGGGGAGCCAGCCCAACCGCCAGGCACAGCGGGCGATGGCGGAGAGTTGCTTCTTGACGTTCAGCGCCCGCCACGTGCTGAAGCCCTGTTGCACGATGAACGATTGAACCTGCCAGAGAACTTGCTTCCGCAAGTCGTCCAGCACGGGCACGCGGTCCAGGAGCCGCGCGAGCCAGGTGGTTGCGCCGCGGTATTGATCCGCATACCGTTGCGAGCGGCTCCCAAGCCGCTGCGGGATGAAGACGCGCTCCACGAATTCGAGCAGCGGAACGTCGCGCGGGTCGGGTTCACGCGCGGCAAGAGTGACGGTGGCCATGACTGCCATCCAATCTGCCGGCCGCGAACGGGTCGCGGCGCAAGCAAAAGGCCATAGGCCCACTAGCTCCCCTCAAGGCTTCCGAAAAAGCCCGGCGGCCCTTGCTCCCCGGCAATCCGGATCGCAGCTTGGAGTCCGCGCAGAAGTTAGTGGGCCTATGGCCTGTTGAATGGATCGTCAGCATTTCGGCGCCTCGGGAAAGGCTTTTGAGGCTGTCGAGTGTAGAGACGGACTGCCCGCATTGCAAGCATGGCCGGCCGGCAACGCAAGCTATCGCGGGCCGAATTTGCGGCGGGAGCGGCCAGGTTGGGCGTTCGACCGTGCCGGTTGGGCCGATTTCGGGCGATAATCGGGCTTTAGTGACCGACCGTCCCGAAGATTCTCGGCGCAAGGATGCCGGCGCGGGCCTGCCTGGGCAGGCTTCGCCGCGGGGTCGGCATCGCGCTCGCGTCGGCAAACGGACGGCCGCGCGAATCCGCGAGCTGCGGGCCAAGGCGCCGTGGCTGGGCCTGCGGAAGATCGCCAAAGCGTTTCGGCTGACGTTGCACCAGGTGCGGTCCCTCGTCGACGGCGACGTGCTCCCGCCGCGGCCGGCGAAGGCGTGGCGGTGCCCGACGTGCGGGGCCAAGCTGACGCTCGAGCGGTGCGTGCGGTGCGACGGGGAGCGGGACGCGGGGCGCGGGGCGCGGGACTAGGGACGCGGGCAGTGAGCAATGAGCCGACATCCTTTCGCGATTTCGCCCTTTCGCGGTTTCGCGATCCAAGCGTTCGATCGCGAAAACACGAAAGCACGAAAGCGCGAATTGCGTGCGTTCGCCCGCGCTTCCCGGGAAACGCGCGGCGTCCACTGACCGGAACACGCTGTTCCGTTTCGTGCGTTCGCCCGCGCTTCCCGGGAAACGCGCGGCCGCGGCCGCGTCAGGAGCGCTTAAAACTGGCGGGGACTTTGATCCCGGCGATGTACTTCGCCATGTTGTCGCTGTAGCCCTTGCGCTTCAACTCGGCGAACCTTGCCGCGGTCGCCGCCCGGTCTTCCGCGGTCGGCTCGTCCGGGCGCACGCTCGCCGGCATCTTCAGCGCCGCGATCGCCTTGGCTGTCAGCCGGCTGTAGCCCTTGCGCTGCAGCTCGGCGATCCGAGCGTCGGTCGATTCGATCGGGATGCTGACCATGCCGCCTGGCCGCGAGGCGGAGAACTGCGTGCGGGTCGCAGGGTCCGCGCCGAAAGGGCAGACGGCGACGGCGTTCAACCGCCACTCGCGGACGATCGTGGCCGGGCCTTCGATCGTGCGGCCGTTGCAACGGGCCGTCATGCCCTGCCCGACTTCCTCCAACCGCATCGGGCCTTCAAAGTCGATCGATGCTTCCATCGGGATGCCGGCTTGCAACCGGGCAATCACGTCGGCGGCCTTGTCGTTACCGATGCTCACGAGCTTGCCCCACACGGTGAGCCCGCGCTGTTCGCTGGCCTCGAAACGCTCCGCGAAGCCGACGGCCGTTTCGTAGTCGTGACACCAATCGAGCGGAATGCGATCCTT
Source organism: Planctomycetota bacterium (assembly GCA_003576845.1). Taxonomy (GTDB): domain Bacteria; phylum Planctomycetota; class Planctomycetia; order Pirellulales; family PLA5; genus PLA5. The sequence continues at coordinate 7,912 of QEVJ01000046.1, read as the reverse complement.
CCGCAACCGCATTCCCGTCATGTCGTGAGCCAGGCGGCCCCAGTACCAATGGTCGATCGCTTCCGGGCTGCGCGCGAACATGGTGATCGCGAGCTCGTTCGGACTGCCGCCGGCGGCGAACTGGACGATCGCCCGGCCCGCGGGGACGTGGAGCGCTTGCTTGGGGACTTGCTTCAGCGGTGGATTCATCGTCGCAGCGGACATGGCAGGGACCGTGGTTCGGGGGTCGGGGAAAAAACTCAAAGCACGGCGACCGGCGGACGCGGACGAGGGTACGAAACCGCGCCGCCGGCCGCCGGCCTCTTCGCGCTCAAACGGCTGGCGGCCGCGCTACGAGCTGGTGACCGCTTCCCACGCCGACGCGGCGCGGACGTTGAGTTTGTTGGTTGTCGTGTTGTAGATGACCAGGCCCGCCGGCGGCGACGTGAGGGCGTCGCGCGCGGTTTCCGTCATCGCGGCAATGAAGGTCGCCGGCGCGAACGCGCACGATTCGGCCGTGCCCGTGTTGACGTAGACTTCGCTCGCCGCGGCGTTGCGATCGCGAAGGAAGAGGCCGCCGCGGGGGTAGCCGGCCTGGCCGTCGGCGGGCACGTCCGCACCGACAACGAGCCGCGGTCCGCGTGGATCGGCGCCGATGCCGACGGCATTGCCGGGCATCGCAAAAGCTAAGGGTTGCGTCATCGTTCGATTCCTTGCGCTTGGCGGTTGGGGCGAATCGTCCCGAGCCGGCAGCCGCACCGCGATGTAACGGCCGGCCGGCCCGGGTCGGAGACGTTCAGTTGATTCGTGGGCGTTCGTCCGCGGCGCGGCGGTCGCGGGCGATGCGCGGAGTTACGCGGCTTTTTTCAGCAATGCGATCAACTCCGGAAGTTGGTCGCGGTGCAAGATAATCCGTTCCGCTTCGCTCACTGGCGTGTCCATGCTGCGCCGTTGCTCGATATGTACCTCTTCGTCGCGGACGAGCACCATGCAATCCGGTCGCCATCGCAGATAGCCAATGGCTTTGAACCGCCTCGCTTGCTTGCGACGCTTCGTCGTGGGCTTCTGGCGTTTCATATTCTGACCTTTCGTGCGGATGGCTTGAGCCGAGACAGACTCGCCCGGGCTGGAGACGGTCAATTGATTCGGTGGCGTTCGTCCGCGGCTCGGCGGTCGCGGGCGATGCGTTGGGCGAGGGCGGCTTCCGCTTGCTCGGCGCGGACTTCCGCCGCGGCGACTTGCTGCATGGCTTCCGCGCACACGTGGTGCATGAACGCGGCGGACGGCGTGGGAATCCTCGCGTCGGCGAGTGCGTTGCCCTGCCCCTCGCCGAACTGGGCGACGAATTGCGCGCGTTGTCGGTCGCGGGCTTCCTCCCACGTCAGCCCGGCGGCGTACCAGGCGGGGCCATCGTCCGGGCCGAAAAACGACTCCCAGACTTGCCGCAAGAGCGCATCGACGGTCGGCAGGTCGGCTGGTTTGTTCATCATAGGGCCGTAATCGGGATGCCTTGCCATTCGCGCTCGGGGCCATCGAGCTTGCGTTCGATCGCGCCGAGTTTTTGGTCCTGGCGCTCGGCGACGGCGAGTTGCTTTTCGGCGACGTCGAGGGCCGGGTTCTTCTGCGGGTTGAAATGGTCCAAAAGCACCTTGGCCGCCTCTTCGCTGCCGGCAACCAGCGTCGTGGCGTTGCGCTCGAGCAGCCGCTGCGTTTCGCGCCTCTGTTCATCGAGTATGTCCGCCCGCTCTTTCTCGGCGGCCAGCCACTCTTCGACGGCGCGCAACAGGCCCTGCTCCAGGTCGCGCTCCTTCTCCTGTTCCATCTGTTTCTGTCGCCGTTCCAAGTCGCGGACGGTCGCTTGCTGGCCGGCAATGTCGTCCGGCGTGAACCCGCGCTGGGCGCCCCATTGCCGTTCGAGCTCGCGGTTTCTCGAAAAAGCATCCGGGCCGCCCGCCTTCCGCCGTTCCCATTCATCTTTCGGGATGCCCCCGCGAGCTTTGTCGTCCGCAGCTTGGGCCGCCCGGGCGGCGCGGCGGCGTTCGCGTTCGGCGGCTTGCTCGGCGAGCACCCGATCCATGTGCGCCGAAAAGTCGTCCCAGCCCTTGTTTTTCTTTCGCAGCGTATCGAGGGCGCGATTCCATTTGTTTGTCTGGTCGACCAATTCGGCGACGTAGGTCGCGACGCCGGCAATCGCCGCGCCGACCGCCGCCCACGGCCCCAGCGCCCGCGACGCGAGGATCGTCAAATTGAACCCTTTTTGCGCCACGGCGACTGCGGAAAGCGCGGCGGCAACGAGTTTCAGGGCGGCCGCCAAAGCGATCGCCCCGGCCGTAAGCTCCGCGACGACCTGCACGGTCTCTTTGTTGACGGCGGCCCAGTCGGCGAACTGTTTCACGGCGGCCGTAACTTGTGCGAGCAACGGCGTCACGACGGGCAACAATTCTTTGCCAATCGCGGCCGCCGTATTCGAGAGCTCGCCTTGCAAGGTCTTGGCCTTGTTTGCGAAGCTTTCGGCACTCCGCGCGGCGTCGCCTTGGGCATCCTTGGTGCCGGCCAAGATGATGTTCCACCGGGCCATCACTTTTTCCATTTCCGTGGCGTTCTTGGGATCAATCGCACGGTTGAGCAGCTCTTGCTTGACGGCCGCTTCGCTGACGATGACGCCGTATTTCTTCATCACCTCGCCCGATCCGGTGAGGGCCGCGTGCAAGTCGCGGAGCGGTTCGTCGTCGGCTTTGTTATTGAAACTGGCCAGGTCGATCGCGAGCTTCGTGACTTGCTTCGACATTTCCGTCGCGTCCGCGACGGCGAAGCCGAGCGGCTTGAACAAGTCCGCACTCGACGCGAGGAAGTCGGCGATTTGCTGTTTCGAGCGGCCAATCTCGCCGGCGAACGTGTCGCTCCATTCCTTCACCACGTCGGCCGATCGGCCGAAGACGACGTTGAACTTGTTCATCGTCTCTTCGAGATCGCTGGCGGCTTTGATCGCGAATGCGAACGGGGCCGCGGCGAACGTGCCGAGTTGCAACAGCTTCGTGCCCACGGCGTCGACCCGTTTGGCGAAGCCGGCGATCATTGTCTGGGCGCGGCTGAGGCCCTTGCGCAGTTCGTCGTCTTTCGTGAACAGTTCCACGAAGGCGCGGCCGGCGCGGATGGCGGAAGCGGACATGGGTTGGGGGCCGGGGTTCAGGGGTCGGGGGTCAGCGGCCGCGCGGCGCGGAGTTGCGGCGGGGCGGAAATGTTGGGCCTCGAATTCTCTGTGCGAAATGCGCCCGATGGGGTCCAACCACCGAACGGCGAAAGTTCACGGCGACGGCCGCGCGGCGGATGAAGACACCGCGCGGCCGCGTGTGGGCCGTGGACATTTCGCATCTTTCACCTTACCAGACGGTCCGCCATTTCCTCGGAAATGCGGGCCGGATCGCGACCGAAGCCGTTGGCGGGCAACGGGTTTTTGCGGGGCGCAGAAATTCCACGGCGCGGGCCGCGAAGGCGCGTACCGAAAGTTTGCAGCTTTCGGGCGAAAGTCGGACCGCGCGGGCGGCGAGCCGCGGCGGTTGCAAGTCGGCGCGGACGAAACGCGGCGCGATGCGCCGGGCGCGATCGCGCGGCCGCTTCGCCGGCGACGCGCGAAATGGCCGGGAAAACACGGGTCGAAACGGAAACTCGCGCGCGGGCAACCAACTGTGCCCATATTATCGGCTGTTCCCGCGGGGCGGGCCTGGCGCGAAATGAAAAGTAGTACCTACTCGCGCCGGGCCGCGGCTTTGCGGCGCCGCGCGAGCCAGGCGGCCCCACTCGCCCGAGATTTTTCTAACGCCGCGCCGATCGCAACAGCCGTTCGCGTTCGGCTCGAATCTCGCCGTCGATGTATTCGAGCCGCTCGGCATTCGGCACTTCATACGGCGACCGGAAGGCGCCGGCGATCGCGTCCAGCGTCGTCTTGGCCGCCTTGTGCTCGGGGTGCCGGAAGTACAAATCGGGAATGATTGAAATGACGTTGGTCCCGGGGATCATCCCGTCGACGTAGCCCAATGCGAGCAACCCATCCTTCAGGCGCTTCGTCACTTCCTCCAACGTCGCCCGCTGCGCGTCGCACGCTTTGCCGTGGGCCTGATTCCGGACCGCGAAGTATTCCTTCATCACCAGGCGGATCCGCCGCTCTTCGACCAACAGGTCGCCTTTCTCGCGCACTAGGTTGTCGACGGCATCGGCCAGGCTGCCGATCGCTCCGGGATCGTCGCTCTGCGTGGCCGCGGCCACGGCCTCATCGTATCGCCGCAGTTTCACGTTGAACTCGGCGATCATCGTATTGAGCCGCTTCTGCAGCGCGCGGCTCGGCTTGTCCAACTCAAACGGCTCTTCCAATTGGGGCAACAGTTCGACGGGCATGGTTTCCTCTCGGGGAAGTCGAAGTGCTAGCGGGGCTTCCGCGGCAACGCTGCCGCGTCGTGATCGGGTGCGTCGGCTTGGGCATCGCGTGAGAGATGCGCTGCAGCACGATGACGAATGGCGGCGGGCTGGGCATCCAGCACGCGGAGAGCCAATTCGACGGCGGGATCGACGTCGGACCATACGTCGGCGTCGTAAGGATCGAACTCGCAACACGGGCCATCCTGGGGCCTTTGGCACGGCGTCGCGTCGGCTTCGACGGTAACGATGGCCGCGGGCAGTTCGACGGTCGCGATCGCCGTCTCATCCGCTTCGCGGAACTTGGTGGACACGTCTTGGTGCAGCACGTGGTCTAGTGGCGGCGTGTCTGAATCGGGCAGATTTTCCAGAAGTGGTTGGCCCGTTTCGCGTTGCGTCGAAGCGCCCGAAGATCGGGCGCGCGCCTTAAAATCCTGTGGGGAGTAAATCCCCGTGCGGGTTCGATCCCCGCCTCGGCTATTCGATTGATTTATGGCAATTTTCGGCGACGGTGTTTTTCGTCGTGTACTCCATCTGTCCGCCAGCGCCGCCAGGCTCAGCCCTTCGCCTTTGCGGTTGTCGAAACGTAAAGCAACGCACCGGCGAGTCGTGATGTGTTCTTTGCGGGACTTTCGCGTACGATTGAAATAGACTTTTTGGCCGCTTCCGTCACGTTGGGACATCCAGCGCGGCGGCGCGTGGCGTCGACTCGCCTGCCGCTGGTCGCCGCCATTGCTGTAATTCGCCGCGCGCCGTTCGCCGGTATCCACCAGCCGCGAAAACGCATCCTCGGCGAAGTCGTGCCCCGGTCTAAAGGAGATGGCCCTCGCCCGCTCCATCTTGCACCACGTACCGTAAGGTTGCGGCGCGGCTGGCAGCCAGCGGCTTCGCGGGCTAGTAGTCCTGGCTTGCGGACCTTGGCAGACGGCAAGGGGATGCTAGACTGGCTCTGGCCTCATTGTTCGCGATACGAGTTGACGATGCGTCGGACAACCGCTGGAGACCGCCGGCTATTGTCGCTTTAGCGAGGAAGTCAGCCGAAACAGCGTCAGCGGTTGGCCAGCATACGGCAACGCCCGTCCTAAATGATGAGGTGACTGCGGAACACGGTTATAGGAAATATCGTTCGGTCAGGTAGCTCAGTTGGTAGAGCAATGGACTGAAAATCCATGTGTCGCCGGTTCGATCCCGGCCCTGACCACTTTGCCGAATCTTGTCGGGCTACTTGCCCCACCGGAGCACGACGATCCACTTGCCGTCGGGCCGTTTATAGACGCGGCGGACCGTCGCGGGAATCGTCGCGCCGCCGTAATCCGCTTCGATGGCTTCGGCCGGAGAGAGCCCGCCGCGTTCGACGACGACGGCGAGCGAGGAGAACGTTCCGCAGGTCACTTTGCCGACGTACTCGACGCCACTCGCGTCGCGCAAAGTAACCTCTTCGTCCGAGGGCTCCGCGTGATCGAGTTTACCGGAGAGGAGGACCGTCGTGGAAACACCGCCAGACGCATTTTTGGCCGCGACCATCTCACACCTGCCCCTTTCGTAAGTAATCGTGTTAGCCGACTCAACGATAGGTCGGCCCAACCTCAAAAACGTGCAGATCGCGGGAAATCGTCGCGTCGCTTTGACGTGTCATGCGACGCCCGCGTAGAGTCGGAATGCATCGACGCCTCAGAAATCGTTGGACCGCGAATGCCAAGTCTTGGGATCGACGCATTCGCCGCGCCACCGCAATCTCCGCGAACGGCGAGTCCCTTGCCAATTCAGCGCCGTTCGGGATGGGCGCGTGATCGGCTGAGACGATAATCGCGTTTACTGTTGCTTTCTCCAACGCACCACGAGAATCCACGAGCCGTCACCTTGCTCGTCGATCCGGCGCACCGTTCCGGCGATCGTGGCCTCGCCATATTCCACGACTACGGAGTCGCCGATGCAGAAGGTATCGCCGTCCACCGCCAC
>QEVJ01000046.1:0-1537 GCA_003576845.1 Planctomycetota bacterium | reverse complement strand
GCCGTGCTCATTGCGGAGCACGACGGTTTCGTCGCTTGCTGGAACGGGACTCGCTGCCTGCGAGTCGAAGAAGAGTGTCGACGACATGCCGCCGGATTCGTTGGCGCGAATCATCTCGTTTGCCCCTTGGAAGATGATAGTTTGCCGACAACTCAAACGTACATCATCGGGAGCGTCCATCCGGATGCGTCGCAAAGAAATGGGCGGACCGCAACAAATCCCGTCGATTCAATCGTTGTCGTCCGTAGAGTCGGACTCGGGCACGGCTCGAATATCGGGTGGCGGCCGCCGAGCGTCGCGGTCTCGTCGCAACCGATACTCCCGACCTCGCTTTGCCGACACTGAACCAGACTTACCTTCCGGAATCGACGCACCCTTGCGAATTGCGCGGGCCACGAACGCGGCCACGGTCGCCTTAGGACCAGAGATGCGATACCGATTCCCGCCGCTGTCCACCAATTCAACTTCAACGACCATGCGTGCCCCTCGCGATCGTCCGGCAATGTTCCCAACATTCGACCGTGGCGGTGTCCCGCTATGGCGTTATGTGCCGTCGAACCGGCCGGCCTGACACAAGACCGCGACAACGTCGACATTGACGGCGAGAAGACAGCCGCCGGCATGGCCACCAATCGGGCGCTCGGGGCCGTAGCGAAGCTTGCGGTTTCGGAAAACGGGCGGGGTCGGGTTCGGTGGGATGGGGGTACGAAAGTCGCCTTCGATAGCATCGGAACAGGAAGCGTCGTGCGGTAAACTCGCGGCCGAGCGGCGGCGGTCACTTCGAGCGCCTCGGCTTGACTCAACGGCGGTCACGATCGGTCATGAATTACTTCGCCCACGGCCGTGCGTTTGTCGGCGATCCTTATTTCCTGGCCGGAACGGCGGTGCCGGATTGGCTGGCCGTCGTGGACCGGCGGGTGCGGGTGCGGGCGAAACATGTCGAGCCGTATACGCGATGCGACGCCGTCGACGGCGATTGGCGGCTTGCGACGATTGCCCGGGGAATCGCCCAGCATCATGCCGACGACGCCTGGTTTCACGCGACGCTGGCGTTTCATGAGCTATCGACCGATTTCACGGGGCGGATTCGGGCGTTGCTGCCATCGGACGGCGGGCATCGGGCAAGTTTTCTCGGGCATATTCTGGTCGAACTGCTACTGGATGACGTGTTGATCGCCGAAGACCCTGCGCGGCTGGAGGCCTATTATGCGTCGATCGAACGCCTTGACTTCACGGTTGTCGAGCAGGCCATCAATCGGATTGCCCCGCGGTCAACGGATCGGCTGGCGTGGTTCATCGAGCGGTTTTCCGCCGAGCGGTTCTTGTGGGATTACCGCGACGATGCAAGACTGCTGTTTCGATTGAACCAGGTAATGCAGCGGGCCGCGTTGCCGCCGTTGCCGGAGACGTTTCGCGATTTTTTCGGCGAGGCCCGCGACCTCGTGCGCGAGCGACGCGATTCGTTGTTGACGCCGGAAGAATGAACGACGTGATCGGTCGGTCAGCAGATGGCCGCCGCCTTGTCCCCGGTGTATTC
>QEVJ01000227.1 GCA_003576845.1 Planctomycetota bacterium | reverse complement strand
CGTCGAGCAGCAACTCGCCGCGGCGGGCCAAAGCCCAGGGGTCGCTGGCGTTCTTCGCCAGCGCCGCATCGACGCGCCGCTCCAGAGAGTCGGTTTGCCACAAGGCTTCGAGCCCGGCGACGCCGTAGGAGATCAACTCGCCGCGATAGCAGATCAGATTCCCAAGCGGCACGCGACCGATCGCGCGGCGCTCGGTCACTTTGCCGTCGGCAAGCGAAATGGCCAGCATTTCGCCGCTCGATGTGGGCAGATAGTAGTGCGACGTGCCGGCGAACCCGCGGCCGGCCGGCAAGCAACGTTCACCGGAGGCCGCAAAGCCGAATTCGTCGCCGGTCCACGCGACGCGGCCGTCGTTCGTGTCGAGCGCCTGCATCCGATCGGACCCGACGACGAGCAGGCGGCCGTCGCGAACGCCGGCGAGATACACGTTCTCGCGGCGAGCGAAGGCGCGTTCCCAAAGCTTCTTGCCAGTCATCAAGTCGTGGCAGTAGACGCTGCCACCTTCGGCGCCGTCGGTCGGCGCGACGAGGACGCGATGGCCGTCGACGATGACGGCGGCATCCGACCAGCGCTGGCGGCGGCCGTCGTCGTCGCGGTCGTAATACGTTTGCACTCCGCCCCAGGGTGTGATCTGACCGGCAGGCTGTTTGCCGTAGTAAGCGCCCCAGCGCAAGCTGCGATCGACGATATCGACGGCCACGACGGCGCCGGCCGACGTCGGACACACGAGTACGCCGTTGGCCAATGCGGGCGACGCCCCGTAGCGACGCCGCATGGCATCGAGACCGACGCCGCGGAGCGCCGGGACGAGCTGTTGTTGCCACAGCAGCTTGCCCGACGCCGCGTCGAGGGCAATCAGGCGGATTTCGCGTTTGATTTCGGCGATTGCGTAGAGCGTGCCGTCGACCGGCAGCGGTGCGCCCAAAAAGAACGCACCGGCGAGCCGCGGTTCGCGGCGGCTTTCTGCGCCGCCGACGTCCCAAACGACCTTGCCATTCGCCGCAAGATCGCGCGCCGCGAGGCGATTGACGAGCGTTTCGTCGTCGCCGCCGCCAAGGCGGCCGCGGCCAAGATTGAACGGCGACTCGGTGGCCATCGCGGCATCGTTCGCGAGGCCGAGTCCGTCGACCGCATACACGCGGGCGCCGTCGGTCGCGATCTGACCGTAGGGCGCATCGGACCACATCCGCTGCCCGAGGAACGCGAGACCTTCGTCCGCGGCCAGGCGTTCGGCGGGCGTCGGCGCGAGTTCGTCCGTCTCGTCGCGTTCCACGTGCGTGCGGGCGTCGGCCGAAGCGGTTTCCGCTTGCCAGAGGACGCGGCCCGTCGCGAAATCGACGGCCAGCAAATGCCGCAGCGAGCGGACGAGGACGACGTCCGCCGGACGGCCGTGCGCATCGACATAGCCGGCCGCGACGGGCACGGCCGTGGGAAGGGCGGCCCGCCCTTGAGCGACGTTCTCCCGATCCAACCGAACGAGTTCCGCTTCTTCGGCGGGATCGACGTAGGCCGCGGCCCGCCAGCGTCGGCGAGCAAGCGGCGGCGCGCCGGAACCGAGATGATTGCGCGCCGCGTTGCCGCGAAACATGGTCCAACCATCGGCGACCGGCGCAAGCTGTTGCTGGGGACCGAACTGCACTTCCAGCCAATGCGGCGCATCGTCGCGGTGATTGGGAAGTTGGACGTTCTTGCCGAGCACGGTAATGTTGCCCGAAAACCGCTCCCGGAGATCGAACAGCGCATCGGCCGATTTCGCTGCGTCGCCGGCCCGAGCCCATGCGAGCGCAAGAGCCACGGACAGTCCTGGCTCGTGCTGGACGGCGTATGGCGACCGCTTGACGTGTTCGAAATGCATGGTTGCCGCCAGCGGTTCGCCGCGATCCAACGCCTGGCGACCGAGAAGCATTCCGGCGGTGGCCGCAGCGCGGGTGAACGGATAGCGGCGGACGACCTCGTCGATCTCGTCGAGCGAGCCGAACTTCAAGCCGTCGGCGAGCAGATGTCCAGCGGCGGCGCCATAGAACGCTTCCCAGGTTTCGAGTCCCTTGGGCGGCAGGGCGGCGATCGCCTTTTGCACGCGCTGCTTGAGCGTGACGCCGCCGTAAGGCTCGAGGAAGTAGTCTTCCGCGCCGTTGTCGAGCAACGACGCCAACAGCGGCAGAGCGTCGTCGAAATTCTCTGTCCGCAGCAGTTCTTCGGCCCGTTCGAGCTTGCTCCGGCGGGAATAGTCGAGCGGGGCGAAGGCATCCCGCGGTTCCTCGGCCGCCTCCTGGCACCATCCGGCGGGCGCGAGGCACGAACCCGAAAAAACCAAAAAGACCCAGGCCAGCGCCTTTCGGGAGGTCGCGTAACGGCTAGCGGTTCGTACACCGGCGGCGACGCGAGCGAGCCGCAAATCGTCATGCCGTGTCGAACGTCGCTGCATGGTCGTACTGCTCCCAGGGTTGGCGCATGGGCAGAACGGCGCTATCGACCGGCGTTGCTGCCGTCGGAAGTCGGCGCGATAGGCGAAAATTTGCGCAAGCCCTTACGGTAAAGTATCTTACAACCTCCGCGGCTGGGTGGCAAGGTTTCGTCAGTCGCGCCAGTTTTTCCGATTCGCATATCCGACGCAAATTGCCAGAATTCCGCGCCGCACCGCGGACGATGAACCCTCGCAAGCGTGCTATGCTTGGCACACGAGCGGTTCGTATGAGGGGTTTGATTCTGCTCGTTCGGCGGCGTCCGCGAAGCTAGCGTGCGAAAACTTCGGGAGATTCCGGCCCTCAATTGCCCAATGGGCCAGATTTCTCGGGAAATTCCGCGAAATCGCCCGATTCGAGGCTTGTCAGCCGAACGCGGAATCGAGTTTAATTCTCCCGTTCCTTCCAAAGGATGGGAGGTTTGTAGCGTTTTTCACGTGTTGGGAACATTTGCCAGTAAGGAGGATCGACATTTATGGGTAAAGAAGAAAAGGCCAAGGCGCCGTCGAAGAGCGAAGTGCTCAACAACATCGCCGCGGCGACGGGCCTCGCCCGCAAGGACGTCAGCGCCGTCATGGACGCGCTGTCCGGCGAAATCAAGAAGTCTCTCGGAAGCCGCGGCCCCGGCATGTTTGCGATTCCGGGTCTCGTGAAGATCGAGAAGAAGAAGGTTCCGGCTCGCCCGGCGCGCAAGGGAGTTCCCAATCCGTTCAAGCCCGGCGAATTGATGGACGTCCCGGCGAAGAAGGCGTACACGAAGGTCAAGGTGCGTGCTCTCAAGAGCCTCAAGGAAATGGTCTAACCGGCGGCCACGCTCGCGAAACCTTCGGGCTGTCGCGATTCGCCGCGGCGGACAACGCCTCGCATCCATAAAGCCGCCCGACCGCCCCGCGCGACGTCGGGCGGCTTTTTCGTTCCCGCGATTGCACTCCGACAGGGCGCATCCCGCAAAGTCCCCGCCGTTCGCGCCGCTTCCCGCGCATCGCGCCCGCATAACCGCACTATCTTCGCGCGCTCCCTGTCTATGAAAAAGTGCGTTAAGTGCGCGCATTCCGGCGGACGAAGCTAGACCTAGTTTCGTGCAGCGACCCAATTGCCCCGGCAATGCGTTCCCGCCGCATCGCCACACGCGCAACGCCATCGTGCCGCGCGAAACGCCCGCCCAATCACGCTCGGCAAGTGGTCCGTGCGGCGCTCGGTCGGCTAGGGCAAGCCGAACATCGCCGCGGTCCAGGAGGGACTTAGGATGAGCCCGCGAGTTCGCAAGTTCGTGCGTGTCGCCGTATGCGGCATGGCCTTCTTCCCGCAAATGGTCCGCGCCGACGGCGTGGTCGAAGAGCCGCTCGACGCGACCGTCGCCGCATCCGACGACGCGACGGCCGAAGCGACCGCTGCCGCGAGCGATCTCCAAACCGCCGACGACCCGCTCGTTCCCGCCCAGCCCGCGGCGGAAATGAAGTACGTCATGCAGCCCGCCCCCGTCACGCAGCCGGAAGAGCCGGTGCAAGCGACGGAAACGGCCGCCCCAAGCACCGCCGGCGCCTTCGGCGGCTTCGTCGACCTGAGCACGCTTTCGCCCGAACGCGCCGCCACCGCCAGCACCAGCGCCGCCGACGTCGTCTCCGGAGCCGAATCGGAAGTCCGCAACACGACCGACACCAGCGACCTGCTCGTCCGCTCGCTGTCCTCCACCGGCCTTTACATCCACTCCCGCAACCCGATCTGGAACGACCTTCGCGTCCGCGGCTTCCGGTTCTCGCAAATTCGCAACCACGTCCACGGCGCGTTTTGGACGCCGATCCGCCCCGACTTCGACAGCCCGCTCTCCAAAATCGACTCGAGCCTCATCAAGGACGTCGTCGTCGTGAAGGGGCCGTATAGCGTTCGCCAAGGTCCGGGCTTCGCCTTCATCGACATCGAACTGCAAGACACCGATCGAAACGAAGGCGGCTGGGGTTGGTCCGGACGCTCCGCGGCGATCTTCGACACCAACGGCGACCAATTCAACTTCCGCCAGACGGTCGGCGGCGGCGACGAAACCCAAGGCATCCGCGTCGGTTACGCCGAACGTGGCGGCGTCGATTACGAATCCGGCGACAACTTCCTCGTCGCCTCGGGCTATCACTCGCACGATTGGGACTTCGCCTATAGCTGGGATACCGGGCCGGATAGCGAACTCGAATTCATGTACCAGCGCGTCGACCAGACCGACGTCGAGTTGCCCGCCCAATACTTCGACGTCGACTTTCTCGTCGCCGACGGCTTCTCGCTGCGATACACCGAAGAGTGTCTTGGCTGGGCCGATCGCTTCCGCGTCGACGCCTGGTGGAATCGCTCCCGCTTCTCCGGCAACGCCGACAACCAAACGAAGCCGGGCGTTCGGCCATTTCCCGTGCTGCAAAACAACGGAAACATCGGCGAAGTCCGCTCCGCCGGCACACGCATGGCGATCAGTTGGGGCGATGTCGAATACGGCCTCTTCACGCTCGGCGCCGACTACACCTTTGTCGATCAAGAGTTCGTCGAAACAAACCCCGGCTACTTCGGAACTTTCGGTCTGCCCCGGTCGCTCGCCGACAATCCGGGCATTTTCGCCGATGTCACCCAGCCGCTCGGCGACCGCACGACCCTCAAGGCCGGCGCCCGCGTCGACTGGGCCGGAGTCAGCACCGTCCCCGGCACGCTCGCGGAGTTCGCCGGCGACGACCAGAACTACACCCTCGGCGCGGGCTACGCGACGAGCGAGTATGAACTCACCGACGTCTGGTCGCTCAACGCCGGCTACGGCTATGCCGAGCGCGCACCCACGCCGACCGACTTGTACGCCCTCACGTTCCTCGAACTGCTGCAGCCCGGCGGCGACTTGGACTTCCGCGGGTCGCTGCGCGGCGGTTCGTTCGCCGCGCTCGACAAAGAGCGGCTTTCTCAGTTCGACGTAGGCGCGACCTACGAATACTGCTACGTCCGCGGCGGCATCAACTTCTTCTTCGGGTGGATCGACGACTACATCACATACCAATTCGATAGCGGCGTGATGACGACCGTGAATACGGACGCCCGTCTGGCCGGCGGCGAGTGGTTCACGGAGGTCGACCTCACCGAAAGCTGGACCGGCTTCGCCACGATCAGCTACGTCCAGGCCACCGACGAAATCCGCGACGAACCGCTCTGGGGCATCCCCCCGCTCGATTCGCGCGTCGGCCTCCGCTATCAGCAGCCCGACTGGGGATTCGAGTTCGCCGCCCGCATCGTCGACGATCAAGGCCGCATTGCCCAGGCGATCTTCACCGACGGCGTCACCAGCACGTCGCTCGGCGAGCAGGTCACGCCCGGCTTTACGATCCTCGACATCCGCGGCTTCTACGCGATCAACGACGTGTGGCGCTTGGTCGGCGGCGTCGAGAACATCGGCGACCGGCTCTATCAAGAACACCTCGACGCTCGCCGCGACCTAAGCTACGGCACCCCCGGCGGCGTCTTCCGCCCCGGCGTAAACGCCTACTTCGGCCTGATCGGAACGTACTAACAACCCCGATAGTTCTGGTGGCAGGTCAGGCCAAGCGGGCGATCGCCTAGCCATTCTCGCAACCCCAAACCCGCGCCGGCCTGACAAAGGTTGTGCGACTGGTTGATGATTGTGCCGCGGTCTCCCGACCGCTCGTCGTCCCGCGGTCTCGTTGTGCCGCGGTCTCCCGACCGCGGCACTCGCCCCGACCGCCAGGTCTCCATCCACCCACCCGCGCGTTAATCTGGGCAATTGTCAACCCCAAAAACCAGGCCACGCCCGCCTCGAGTTATTGAACAAAACCCTGGGAAATCAGGGGGTTAACGTTCAAAAACTCCCTCCACTAGGGGCCTCTGCCCAAATCCGCGCCGTGCCGCGATTCGCGTCGTCCGTCGCCCCCAGAAACCGGCCGCCCCTCCCCCGCCAAACGCGCCAAATCCCAAGCGCCGGCGCCAACAACCCCGCCGCACAAGCGTGCAACCATCCTTCCTACCAACCAAGTGGCACAACTTCAACCCAAAAAATCCCGCCCTCCGCAATTTAGCCCCCGGTGAACACACCGGGGGCAATCCGGCGTCAATCCTCGCAAATTCCAACGCCAACAACCGCAGACTCGTAGGGTGGGCTGTGCCCACCGATCTCTCCTAGCAAGAGCAAGCCACGAACCGCCACGCCCGACCATATCGAAATCGGCCGAAAGAGAGCAAAAACTTCCCGGCTGCTCAACGCAACACGAGAATCCCAATGGTAGGCACACCCCACCCCGCGTTCCCTTTCGTGATTTCGTGCTTTCGTGATCCAACAAGCGGAACCCAATGGGACACAATTTCAAGTCGCTCTCCGGCCAGTTAACGTAGATCAGGCACTCCCGTGCCTGACGATTGCGGCGATAGATTCTCGCTCAACCAACGAATCCAAGCGGCAAATTCGCCTCTAGCCAATCCCCGTCAGGCACGGGAGTGTCTGACCCACGTCACCGATCGAAAGTTGAGCGCAGCCCACGCGACGCGACTGCTGCACTGGCCGGTGCGCCCACGCCGAGACAGTAGACAGTAATGGGATGAAACGCTACCTCGCCGAGGCTTAGACTTGGGGTTGGTTCACACTGGCCCTTTTGTCTTCGTCTTAGCGGAGGTAGCGATGAATGCTTT
>QEVJ01000045.1 GCA_003576845.1 Planctomycetota bacterium | reverse complement strand
GAATGTCTACGAAGAATTTTACACCTGCCCGAAACTTGTCCGCATTTTCGCCGCCGTCGGCCGCATCGCGGCACGCGCGCGTTGGGCATGATAATTTGGGGCGTTGTCAAGCCCAGATTTTCCCACCCTTGTTGTGCGTTTCACGTGAAACGTTTGCAAACGATTTGCATTTGCGGCGGCGCCGCGCTAAATCCGCGGGGTGGCGCGGCTCGGCGAGTGCAGCGCGGCAACCTCGCCCGCCATACGCGCGCAGCCGCCGCACCGCGCCACGCTCCGCGCCTCCCGCATCCGTGCCCATCCGTGTCATCCGTGGTTCGGTCTCACCACGGATGGGCACGGATGGGACGGATGGGCATGGATGGGACTGGGCCGAGTCGGTCAGCAGCCTGTTGAAAAAGGGGACTGACCCTCTCAGGCACGTCGCAATCTGCGGCTAAAAACGCACTTTCCAAAGGGTCTGTCCCCATTTTCAACAGGCTGTCAGGCAACCCCGTGTCCGACCGGGTCGCCATCGGGAACCCGGCGGTTGGCGTGGTCGCGTCGCCGAACGGCGCGTACAATGCCGCGTGGCGTGTCGGGAAGCGATTGACGCTCGCCGGCACGGCTGCTTCGACATTACCCGAGTTCGGCCCGAGGAGAACTTCGCCATGCTTAGCCAGGTCGTTCAAAACGCGCTCAACGATCAGATCAACTACGAGCTGACGTCGTCGTATTCCTATCTGGCGATGTCGGCGTATTGCGAGCTGCACAACTTTCTCGGTTGTGCCAGGTGGCTGCGGATTCAGAGCGAAGAAGAGTACAAGCACGGCATGAAGATCTACAACTTCATGCTGGCGCGAAATTGCCAGGTGCACCTTCGCGAGATCGACGCGCAGCCGACCGATTACGGCTCCGTGGTCGGCGTGTTCGAGAAGGCCCTCGAACAGGAAACCTCCGTCACGCGGCGAATCGAAGAGTTGTACGAGCTGGCGTTCAAGGAGCGGGCGTTCGCGGAACTCGTGCAGTTGCAGTGGTTCATTACCGAGCAGGTCGAAGAAGAACGGACCGCGCGGGACGTGCTGGCAAAGTTTCGGATGGTGCAGGACGATCCGCCGGCGCTCTTGGACTTGGATCGCGAGTTGGGCGCGCGCGTGCCTGGAGCCGATGGTCTAGAAGCTGCGGCGGAATAGCCGCCTGCGTTAGTGCCACACGATCCGCCGCGCGTCGAACACGGGTCCTTCGACGCAGGTGCGTTTGTAGTCCCACTCGCCGTCGCTCTGGCGGACTTTCGCGACGCACGTGAAGCAGATGCCGACGCCGCAGGCCATCGGCGTTTCGAGCGACACGAAACACGGCACGCCCGCGTCTGCGCAGACTTTCGCGGCGGCTTCCATCATGGGCTCCGGACCGCAGCAGAAGACGAGAGGTTGGAGGTTGGAGGTTAGAGGTTCGCTGATGCGGGCTAGGGTCGGGATTCGGGATTCGGGATTCGAGGGAACGCCCTCGGCGCCGGCTTCGCTTAGTACCTTGGCGAGGACTTCGGTGACGCGGCCGTGGTGTCCGCGCGAGCCGTCGTCGGTCGAGAGTTGGAGGTCGACGCCCACCTTGGCGAATTCATCGAGGGCGGCGAAGTAGTCGGCACTGCGGGCGCCGTAACAGAGGGTCAAGCGGGAGCTGGAGGTTGGCGCTTGGAGGTTAGAAGTTGGGGATTCGCTCTCCACGCCCGGACTGGTATTCCTAACCTCTAACCTCGAACCTCCAACCTCTCGATACTGCTTCGCCACCGCCAGAAACGGCGTAATGCCCACGCCGCCGGCCACCATGATGAGATGGTCCGTCTCGACCTCCGGGAAGCCGTTGCCGAGCGGGCCCCAGGCTTCGAGTTTCTGGCCCGGGCGAAAGGCGGTGAGCCGGCGAGTCATCTTGCCGACGACCATGTACACGACCTCGACGTCGGTCGGTTCGCCGGCGGCGTTCGTGGCGATGTCGAACAGCGCGAGAGCCCGGCCGAGGAGCGGATCGTCGAATCCCGCGAGCCGAAGCATCACGAATTGGCCCGGCGCAATTCGTTCGGCGATCTGGGGCGCGCGAAAGCGAAGCCGGTACGTGTCGCGGGCGATTTGCGCGTGGCCAGTGATCTCGGCCGAGCACCACGTGGCGCGATCGGCGTAGTAGGACGCGGAGAGCGCGTGGGCGGCTGGCGCGGTCGGTCCAGGGCAAGACATGGTGGGGATGAGAAGTTTCAAGGTTTAAGTTTCAAGGTTCGAATAAGGCGTCAGGCGGAAGGTTCAAGGAGCGAGGGTTCGAGCCTTGGGCCTTGAACCTTAGGACTTATTTGAACCTTGATACTTGAAACATGAACCTTCACTTCCGCCTTACGTTGAGTCGCCGTAGCGGTTTTTTGCGCTTGTGCTTGCGCTCGAAGGGCTGCGGCGGACGGGTTGCGGGCGGGCGAGTTGCGGGAAGCGCGTCGTCTTCGACGATCAGGCCCTGTTTGAGGAACGGCAGCGGATGCGGTTCGCCCGTTGCGGGTTGCGCGACGCCTTGATTTGCCCCCTTCGACCACGGCGGCCGCTTGCCGGGAGGCTTGCCGAATCGCTTTTCGTCCACCGGCTTGTCGGGGAATCTTCGCTTGCCAAACTTTTTCTCCCCAAACTTCTTCTCCCCGAATCGTTTTTCGCCGAAGCGCTTTTCGCCGGCAGGGCGTGCGCCGAACTCTCGCCGCCCCGGCTTGATGGGCCGAACCTTCGCGGGTCGCTGCGGACGCGGCCCTTCGGCGGATGCCGGTTGCTCGGGCGAAGGCGGCGCTGGCGAAGGCGGCGCGGCGTGAGGCGGTTTGTCGCGGCGCGGCTTGAACGTGTCGCGACCGAATTGCTTGCCGCGGGGCGCGAACTTCGCGTCCGCGCCGCCGGGGTGAAACGCCAATCCTTTGAGCGCTTTGATCTCCCACGATTCGAGCGGGCGGTACTGGCCCGGCTTGAGCTTGCCGAGGCGGACCGGACCGACCGCGATCCGCGTGAGACGCTGCACCTTGTGGCCGATCTGGGCGAGCATCCGGCGGATTTCGCGGTTGCGGCCTTCGGTGAGAACCATTTCGAGCACGGTATGGTTCTTGTGGCGTTTGCGGATGAACGCCCGAGCGGCTTTGGCGACGCCCTCTTCAAGGTGCACGCCGGCGAGGAGCTTGGCGACGACTTCGCCCGTGGCCGCCCCGGCGACCTGGACGGAATAGGTCTTCGGGACGCCGTAGCGCGGGTGCGTGAGGCGTTGGGTCAATTCGCCGTCGTTGGTGACGATGATTAGCCCGTCGCTGTGCTGGTCGAGACGGCCGACCGTAAATAGCCGCTGCTCGCCGCCGATGAGGTCGACAACGCGAATCCGCCCGGCGGGATCGCGGTTGGTCGAAAGGACGCCGGTCGGCTTGTTGACCGCGAAATAGGTGCGGCGTTGGAACTTGATCGGCTCGCCGTCCACGGTGATTTTCTGACTGCGCGAGTCGACGCGGACGCCGAGCTGCGTAACCGGCTCGCCGTCGACTTCGACGCGGCCCGACAGAATCAGCTCTTCGCACTCGCGGCGGCTTCCGATGCCGGCGGCGGCGAGGACTTTTTGCAGACGCTGGTCGTCGCGGGCGTCGTCCGACCGCGGTTGTTCGGTACGCGCCTTTGCGGAATCGGACTGCGGCGAGTCACCGGAACCGGGCGATGCTTCGGAAGCGTTGCGGCTCGCGCCTCGCGAGCGGTCGCGGCTTCGGCGGCGGTCGCCGGTAAAGCTCGTGGCGCCGTGGCGGAGCGGTTTGCGTTTCTTGGGGGTTGATTTCATGGCGTCGGCTCGATGGCGAAAGATCAGCCGGCACGCGCGGCGAGAGCTTGCGAATAGGGCGAAGGATTCATCATACTACCCCGTCGAAGCATCCCCCAGGGGCACGCGGCCGGTTTGAGCCGACATGCCCAGGCCGGTCGTGGGTAAGGAGCAAATGATGTCGACGCCGTTACGGGTGACCGTTTGGAACGAATACGTCCACGAGCGGACCAGCGACGCGGTCGCCAAGATTTACCCCCAGGGCATTCACTCGGCCGTGGCGGACGCGATTCGCCAGCACCTGGGCAGCGGCGTCTCGGTGCGAACCGCCACGCTCGACGAGCCGGACCACGGCCTGACCGAAGAAGTGCTCGCCGCGACCGACGTCCTTACGTGGTGGGGCCATGCCGCGCACGAGCGGGTCGAGGACGCCGTCGTTGAGCGCGTGCAACGGCGGGTCTGGGCGGGAATGGGGCTGGTCGTGTTGCACTCGGCCCACAATTCGAAGATCTTTCGCCGCCTGATGGGCACGAGCTGCATGCTCCGGTGGCGGGAAGCGGGCGAACGCGAGCGGCTGTGGATCGTCGACCCGTCGCATCCCATCGTCGCCGGACTCGAGGACGAATGTTTTGAGCTCGAACATACCGAAATGTACGGCGAGTTCTTCGACATTCCGCCGCCGGACGAGATCGTGTTCATCTCGTGGTTCGAGGGAGGCGAGGTCTTTCGCAGCGGATGCACGTTTCGCCGCGGCAAGGGCAAGATCTTCTACTTCCGGCCCGGGCACGAGACGTTTCCCATCTACCACGACGCCAACGTCCGTCGCGTCATCGCCAACGGCGTCGCCTGGGCCGCGCCGACCGGGTGCCGGTACTTCGGCGAGGGCCGGAACATCCCCGAACCGCTCAGTCCAATCGCGGGCGAGCACGTCGTGGACGAAAGTCTGCACCGGGCGAAGTGACGGGGGCATTGGACAGTGCCGTGGGCTTGTTTTGTGCGTTTTCAGTCGAATCCAGGAGGTATGCGAAGTTTCGGTAGACCTTCGGCGCTGCAACACGAGACGGAATCCCTTCGCAAGCAATGCTGGCACGTGGCGCGGACTGAGAGCCTGCGGGACTATGGCTGGCTCCGCAACGCACGCGACTGGCGAATTCCTGGGGTTCCAATCCTGACATTGGACGAGATTCGCTTCGCGCGCGAAAGTTGGCGTGGTCCCAAATACGAAATACGCGGATCGCGGCAAATCGCTCTAGACTGGCCATGACGCCCGGCTATACTTCGCGGCCCTCTCACCTGTTCGGCGTATGTGGAGGTTTTACGATGCGACGGATCGCACGGCGAGCGAGGCAGGACTGGCCCTGGTGTGTCTTCACTTCCGCCCGCTTCCGCGCGGCGACGGCGGGTCTCGCGCTCTGCGGTACATGGCTTGTCCCGGCGGCGCCGGCCCAAGAATCGCCGACGCGCAATCGCCCCCTCGCCGAACGCCGCGGAACGCCGCTGCGCGGCAATCCGACGGCCAGCCCCACAAATCGTACTGCAAGTCCGCACGACGCCGCCGGTCAGACTGCCGCAGACTCGACCGCCGCGCAGCAGCCCAAGACGGGCATCGACGCGGCCGGACTCAAGGGCATCACGCCCGGAAAGTCGACCGTTGATCAACTGAAGACCGCCTGGGGCGAGCCGAAGCAAACCCGCGGCGGCGATGGCGTCGTCGAGTTCACGTTCGAGATCGCCGGCTTTGAGCGCGTCGAAGTTTACGCCGAAAACAACATCGTTTCCTACATCGTCGTTAAGTTCGCGCAACCGTTTCCGCCCGACGTCGTCGCCAAGCAACTCAAGTTCGATGGGCTCGAACCGGTCGTGATCTACGACGACGCGGGCAAACCGATGGGTCAGGCGTTTCCCGAGCGGGGCGTCGTGTTCAGCTTTGACGCCAAGAGCCCGACCGCGGCCGTCGATCAACTGCTGCTCGAAGGTATCAACGCCGAGCAGTTCGTCGCGCGGGCCGAGAGTCGCATGGCCGCGCGGCCGCAGGCGGCGCTCGCCGACCTGGAGGAAGCGCTCGCCCGCGACGCCAAGCACCATCGCGGGCACTATCTGCGCTCGCGAATCCTCGCAACCCACGGCCAACCGACCGAGGCGCTCGCCGCGATCGAGCAAGCCATCCACGCCCAGCCCGGCAATGCCCAATACCGGCTCGCTCAAGCCGACGTGCTGATGAAGCTCGGCCGATTCGACGAGGCGGAGCGGGTGGTGCGCGACACGATTGCGACCCATCAGCCGGAGCCGCACCTCAAAGCCCGCGCGCTTTGCTTACAGGGCGAGTTGGCCACGCACGGCGCGAATCGCAACGTCAAAGACGCGCTCAAGCACCACATGCAAGCGATCGAAGTCGCCGACGGCGCCGCGACCGACTCGAAAGCGTCGGTTCGCCGCGAAGCCAAGCGCGTGCTCGTCGACGCGCATCTCGGCGCGGCGCACGCGATCGCCCTCGGCCAGTGGAACAAGAAGGAAACCGTCGTGCCCAAGTGGCTGATCAAAGCCGGCGAAGCAGCGACCGATCTGGTGAAGAACGAAGGGGCCGAGTCGCGGCTCAAATTCGAGGTTGCCCGCCGGGCGCTCGTGGCCATCGCCGCATCGCAAGGCACGGTCGACGGCAGCCGCGTGACGCAGGATTTTCAGTCGCTCGGCAATCGCGAGCTCGCCGCCGCCGGCGACCCGCTCGCCAAGGCCCGTCTCGAGTGGGAGTTGGCCCAGGGCTTGTACGAAGGAATGCAAGAAGCCCACGCCCGCGGCCAGGCCGGCATTGTGACCGTGCTCGGCGAATCGGCAATCGAGCACCTCGCGAAGGTCGCGCCCCGCCGCACGGAGCACGACTATCTCCTCGGCCAAATCTATTACCGCCTAGGAGCGGAGAACGCCGTCTTCCGCAACGACCACGCGACCGCGGTGAAGTTTTACGCCAAGGCAATTCCGCTCCTCGAAAAACCGCTGCCCGTCTCGTGCGTCGCCGATACTTCGAAGCACGGCGAAGCGTTCATCAGCATGGGCGTGTCGTATTGGCAACAGGGCGAACAGCGCAAGGCCCTGGAGTTGACGGGCGAGGGCGTCCACCTCGTCGAACAGGCCGTCAAGGATGGCCTCGCGGAGACGGCGCAGCTCGAAATCCCGTACGCCAATCTCGCCAACATGCACCGCGAGCTCGGCGACGCAACGAACTCGCGAAAATACGCCGACATGGCCTCGCGGCTCAAAGACGGCTCGCGGCAATAAGCCGTTACACCTAAACGAACGAAAAACGGCCGCCGCGACATGCCAGCCGCGGCGGCCGTTTATGTTTTGATGCGATAGCGTTCGCGATCCGCGCTAACGACGACGACGCCGGCAGGCCACAACCAATCCGACCGCGCCCATCGCCACGAGAACGACCGTCGACGGTTCCGGAATCGGCGTCTGCGTGAAGCTGACCTGCAATTGGTCGAACGACAGAAACGTCGGGAACGCCAGCGGATCGTCGCCGTCGACCGGCAGGTAAATGTCGGTCACGGTAAAGCTCGGCACCGGCGACGGGAAGATGTACAGCGAGCCGCCGTTCACGGAAACCGGCCCGCTGCCGTCGTCGATCGTGAACACGTTGTCCAGGTCGTAGCCCACGGGCAGCATCACGGCCGTAAAGTTGCTCGAACCGTCCGTCGCGTAGATGTAGCCCGTCGCCGGAGTCGGGTCGAACCAGCGACCGTCCCCCGGCACGTTCTGAAAGTTCCAAGGAGCACTGCCGTTCGACGGCAACACGGGATTCGTCGGGTTCGAACCGGCCGCGACCGTCACCGAAGCGACGTTGTCGAACCCGGCCAGAATCGGCGTTACCAGGGCCGGTGGCACGCTGCTGTTGAGCGCCGCGCCGATGCCCGTCATGCCGCCGGCATAGGTGCCGTCGGTCGCCTGAACGATCGCCTTGACCGCGCCGGAGCCATCGCGGACCTGGCCGAAGAGCATGCTTCCCAGGGCGGACACTTGCAGCGTATACGTGCCCTGTTGGCTGAAACTGCTCACCGTGCCGGTCGAACCGGGTCCGAGACCGACGAGCGCGCCGTTGTCGACGCGGATCATGTCGACCGCGCCGGTGGCGTAATCCAGATTGAGCAGGTATCCGCTCGACCCATTGCTGCGGACCGTCAGGAAGATGTCGTTGTTCGACAACAATCCGCGGGCCGGCGAAACGGTCGCCGTCGCGGCGACGTTATCGAACACTTGCGTCGGCACGAAGCCCACCACGAACAAGTCCGGCGGCGCGGCGATGGTCTGCATCTCGAGGAAGTTGTTCGGATGAATGACGACCGCGGTCGCGTCTGGCGGAGAATTCCCCAAGTCGTCGAAGAACGCCCAAGGGTTGGCGAATCCGCCGGTAAACTCCTCGGACCAATCGGCCCGAGCAGCGGTCGATGCAAAGACGACGGCCAAACCGGCCGCCCACGCGAAAAAAG
This sequence comes from Planctomycetota bacterium, assembly GCA_003576845.1. Classification (GTDB taxonomy): domain Bacteria; phylum Planctomycetota; class Planctomycetia; order Pirellulales; family PLA5; genus PLA5. The sequence continues at coordinate 37,640 of QEVJ01000045.1, read as the reverse complement.
ACTTCATTAGCGGCAACTCCAAGCAAAGGACGGGAATCCGGCAAACGACCACATTTAGCCCCCGGCGAACACACCGGGGGCAATCGACGCAACGACCACAATTGCCCTCTTATTCCCGTATAATCACCGCCCGGCGCGGCCGCAAGCAGTCGGCACGGTTTTCAAGCAATACACACGGCATTCGCGCAAGAAAGGCCCATTCGCCCCCGACACGGGAGCGCAATGGGACCGCACGCTCGCGACTAGCTCTCGCCCGCCGCCGGCACGACGAACGGCTTGCGATACTCGCGGGTGAGCAGGGAATTGGCCGCCGCGTTGTCGACGAACGTCTCGGCGTCCGCGTCGATCCGCAGCGCCGCACCGAGCGCGAGCGGCGTCTTTTCGAGATCGACGCCGTTGGCCGAAAGGTGCTTCACCGTCCGGTCGAACGTCTCGCGAACGTCGTCGTGCGCTTTGACGTCGGCCAGTGCCGTGCGAATCTCGTCGACATTCGCGGCTCGCCCGAGGCGATAGGAAGTGTTTCCTGCGTGGCACAGGGCCGTCGACTGGTGCCCTTCGAGAATGTCGGCGTGCAGGTCTTCGCGTTTGCCGCTGCGGACGGCGTCCAGGAAGTTGGCGAAGTGATCGCCGTCGCCGCCCTCGAACTTGCGGACGAACTTGCCGTCGAGATCGAACAGCGACGTTTCGGCAATGATGCCCTCCGTGCCGTAGAAGATGAACCCTCCGTCGACCTTGGGGCCGAACGCATCGGACTTCAGGCCCCGCGTTTCCTGGACGATCGTCTTGTCGCCGAAGTCGTGAATCACGACCTGCGTATTCGGCGTTTCGGCCGCGTCCTTGTAGCCCAAGCGACCGCCGTAGCTCAGCACGCTCCGTCCCAGGCCCGTCACGCCCAGCCCCCAACGGCAGATGTCGACCATGTGGATATTGTTGTTGCCGAGTTCGCCGTTGCCCGTTTCCCAGAACCAGTGCCAGTCGTAATGAAAGCTCGGCCGCGTGATCGGCGACTTCGGCGCGGGTCCACACCACAGGTCGTAATCGACGGTGGGCGGCGGGGCGAAGGTCCCGGGGCCGCCGATGGAATCCCGCCGGCCGTAGATCACGCTTCGCGCGAGCTTGACCTCGCCGAGCTTTCCGGCCCGCATGTACTCGACTGCCGCGGCGATCGCCTTGCTGCTGCGACGCTGCGTGCCGGTTTGGCATATCCGGTTGGTCTTGCGGGCGACTTCGACGATCCGCCGGCCTTCGCTGATGTTGTGGCTGACCGGTTTTTCGACGTAGACGTGCTTGCCGGCTTGCATGGCCCAAATCGCCGCAAGCGCGTGCCAATGGTTGCACGTGGCGACAAATACGGCGTCGATCGACTTGTCGTCGAACGCGCGCCGCATGTCGGCAATCGCCTTCACTTCGGCCGCGTTCTTGCCTTGACGCTTTCTGGCGTCGGCCGCGAGCTTTCCCACCCGTTCCGTATCGGGATCGCAGACGCAAACGACGCGGCAATCGGCCAGCCGCGACAAGGCTTCGACCTGTTGCCGCCCGCGAGTGCCGCAACCGATGATCGCGGCCGTGATCGCCTCATTGGCCGCCACCGGCCGCGTCTCGTCGGCCGCGACGGTTCGCGCTCCAAGCGAGGCCGCCGCCGCAGTAGCCAGAAGCGAATCTTCCAAAAACCGCCGTCGCGTAATCATGGCCGAGTCTCCCGTCGACGTGAGGTCAAACAAATGAAGAATGCAGAATCGTAAGACCTGTTACGCCGCTTCAGGCTTCATCCTTCATTTGGCATTCTGCATTCTTCCTTTTGCATTTCTCCGCAGTCTACGCGATTCACGCCGTGCGTTCCAGAAATTCCCGGACCAGCGGCACGATCTCCGCCCGGGCGTCTTCGAGCACCAAATGGGCCGCATCGTCGAAGCGGTGCACCTCGGCGTCCGGAAACCGGTCCTGCCATTCGGCTAAAAACGCTTCGTCGAACACGAAATCGCGCATTCCCCAGGCGATCAGCATCGGCGTGCGAGCCAATTCGTGCAACCGGGCCTCGACGTGCGTCAAGAACCCGTAGCTTACGTGATCCGGCGACAAGGGAATGTCCTGCACGAACCGCAGCACGGCGAGCCGATTCGTCCACGAGTCGTACGGCGAGAGATACGCCTGGGCGATTTCGCGCCGCAGCGGTTTGGCCACGCACCCGCGAACCGTGCCGCGCGCAAACAGGTTCAGCCCCCGCACCAACAGCGGTCCGAGCAGCTTCCGGCGGCACAGCGTCAGTTGCCAGGGCAGCGGCTTTCCCTCCGGTAGCCGAAACGCCGCCGTATTGAGCACGACAAACCGCGAGAACCGCCGAAGCTGGCGCACGGCCACGCCCATTCCGATCATGCCGCCCCAGTCGTGCACGACGAGCGCCGCGTCCGAGCGAACGCCCAGGTGCTCGAGCAGCGCTTCGATGTCCGTCACGCGGCGGGCGAGGTTGTACTCGTAGGCATCGTCGTCCGGCTTGTCCGACAGGCCCATGCCGACGTGATCCGGCACGATGCAGCGATACCGGTCGCCCAGCGCCGCGACCAGGTGGCGATAATAATACGACCACGTCGGATTGCCGTGCAGCATGACGACCGGCGGCCCGTCCTCGCGCCCTTCGTCGAGGTAGTGCATCCGAACGCCGCCGACGTCGAAGAAGTTGCTGCGGAATGGATACTCGGGCAGCATGAACAGAGGTCGGGGGTCAGGGGTCGGGGAATGTTTGCGCTTCCGCGTTGGCGTCAAGTCGCAAGACAAATGTGACGCTGGCACGCCCTCCAAGAGAAGTCTACGTCGAGGCGATTCGCCGTGCGCCTCAGTCGTTGCAAACGGTCAATCCGCGAAGAGCGCTCGCAGGCAGATCTGCGACCACGTCTCGAACCGCGACAGCTCGGCCAGCAACTCCTCGACCGGCACGAAACCTGCCTCCGCAATGTCGTCCTCGCGGGGACTCACCGCCGGTTCGTCGACGTCGAACACGTGAACGACGCCCAGGTGGACGCGGCCGACTTCGGTCTCGTCGTCGTTGATCAGGCCCACGCATCGTTCGCGATACGGCGTGTCGATCGCGACTTCTTCTTCGAGTTCGCGGCGCATGCCTTCGGCATAGGGATCGAACGCGCCGTCGCTCTCGGCGTCGACGCTCGAAATATGCCCGCCGATGCCGATGCTCCGTTTGCTATGGAGCCGCCCCTCGCCCTGGCCTTTGCCGCGGGTGTACTGGAACACGTGCGTGCGCCCGGCGGCGTCCGTATGGCGAAAGATGACGTAGGGAATCAACTGCTTGAAGCTCGGATCGCGCTCCATCTCGCCGCGCGGGCGATAGCTGGCGTGCTCCGGATTCACCAGGTGCTCGAAATACTTATCCACGTCCGAACAGAAGCCCTGGAAATGGCCGATCTCGTGAAACAGCGACGTTGGAACGACGAGAACTTGTTCCGTTTCGACAAGCGTCATGGCGCGTCCTTTCGAAATGCAAATGGCAAAATGACCGCAATCGAGCCTGGACTACTCAAGGCTCATTTTTCATTCTTCATTCTTCATTTTGCATTCCATCACAATTTTAACGACGACGCGGCACAATATACGCTCTTGCCGCTAGCTTGGCGAGCGTCTCAGACGATCAACATTGCGTCGCCGTAGCTGTAGAAGCGGTACTCCTCGCGGATGGCCTCTTCATAAGCCCGGCGAATGAGCGCGTCGCCGCCGAATGTGCGGACGAGAACCAGCAGCGTCGACCGTGGCAGGTGAAAGTTCGTCATTAACTGGTCGACGCTGCGAAACTCGTACGGCGGGCGGATGAACAGGTCCGTCGAGCCGTTCCACGGTTCGACCTTGCCCGAAGCGCCGGCCGACTCGAGCAGCCGCGTCGTCGTCGTGCCGACGGCGACGACCCGACCGCCGGCTTCGCGGGCGGCGTTGATCTTGGCGGCTTCGGCCTCGTCAAGCCGGCCCCATTCGGCGTGCATCGTGTGTTCTTCGACCGCTTCGGTCTTGATCGGGCGGAACGTGCCGACGCCGACGTGCAGCGTGAGCCGGGCGAGGACCACGCCCATATCCTTGAGCCGCTTGAGCAAATCGACCGTGAAGTGCAAGCCCGCGGTCGGGGCCGCAATCGCGCCGGGTTCTTTGGCGAATACGGTTTGATAGGTTTGCCGATCGGCGTCGGTCATCATGCCGTCGCGGATGTAATGCGGCAACGGCACGCGGCCGAGCATTTCCAACAGATCGAGGGCCGCGTCGCGCGAGTCGCATTTGGCGATCCAGACCCCTTCGTCCTGCTTCTCGATAAGCCGCAATGCCACGCGATCGCGCAGCTCGCGGTCTTGCAGCATCACCACGTCGCCGGGGGCCAGCTTCCCGCGGGTTTTGCATAGAATTCGCCAGCACCCTTGGGCGTCGGCGTCGAGAAACAGCCCCTGCCAGCGACCGCCCGTGCTCGCCCGACGACCGATGAGCGTGGCCGCGATCACCCGCGTGTCGTTGACGACCAGACAATCGCCCGGCCGGAGCAACTCGGGCAAATCCCGAACGTGGCGATGTACGAAACTCTGCGCCGCGCGATCGACGACGAGCAACCGCGCATCGGATCGCCGCTCCAGCGGCTGCTGGGCGATCAGACTCGGCGGCAGGTCGTAATCGTACACGGGGGCTGGGGAGGGTTCGGGATTCAGGGTTCGGGGGTGCCGTTCATCGCTCATCAACCATCATTCATCACTTCCTACGCCATGCTCTGCATCAATTCTTCATCGGTGTCCGTGTTCCGCGGCATGTAGCGACACAGCCCGATTCCGAGAAAGTACAGGCCGACGAGCGGAATGAACATGAAGAGCATGCTATACGGGTCGCCGCCGGGCGAGAGCACGGCGGAAAGGCACGCCATCACCAAGACGGCGATCCGCCATTTGCTCAAGTACAACTCGATCGACATGATGCCGATGCGTTGCAGAAACAGCATCACGAGCGGAAGTTGAAACGCGATCCCGAAGCCGAGCGGCAACAAGATCACGAACGAGAGCCATTCGCTGATCCGCGGATCGGGGTCGATGCCCATCGAGGCGTTGAAACCCAGGAGGAACTTCAGCACGAAACGAAACACGACGAAGAAAGCCAGCGCGGCGCCGGAAAAGAACAGCGCCAAGCTGAATGGCAGGAAGACGTAAACGTAGTGTCTTTCGTGCGGGTAGAGTCCCGCGGCGACGAATACCCAGACTTGATAAAAAACCCAGGGACTGGAAATCATCGCTCCGACGACGAATCCGGCCTTGAGCCAGATCATGAAAGTTTCTTCGGACGAAAGGCTTTTGAGCGTGATCCGCGAGTCGTCGGCGACGCGCCGCCACAGGAACACCGGCTTGAGTTCCGGCAAGCTCTCCTGAATCGCTTCGTATTGCCGTTGCCGTTTCCTTTCGGCAAACGCCTCGTCGGCCTCGTCGTCTCGCTGAGGGTCGACTTCCACGTCCGGCAGCGTCGGAGCGGCCGGAGCCGAGAGGTCCAGTCGCCGCCGCATGTCGTCCACGTCGCACAACACCATATCAAACAGATACTCGCCCTCGTCGAGTCGGGCGAGCACATCGGGCGGTGCGTACTGCTCGCCGCCGAGATGCACTTTGGCATATTCCTTGAGCTTCGCCTTGGACCTCTCGCGGTAGTGCGTTTCCAATGCGCCCGTGAGCGGGGTCTGGATGAACCGCACGACGTCCGTGGCGAAAATCAAACCGATCACCATGCCGAGCGCCAAACCAATCCCGCCCTTGAAAAAGCACTTCCGCAACTCTTCGAGGTGCTCCCCGAAGGTCATCTTCGTGCTTTCGAACAGGTCTTCGTCGTATTTGCGCTTGGCCATACTGCAATGGGTTCAGCGTTTTCGGATGGTTGACAACCAAAGGCGCAACGAAGCGGAGGATTCAAGCAATCGTCTTGCGCAAATCATGGCTTTGCGCCTTTGCTTCTTTGCGGTTCGGCGAAGCTACCGGTTGTCGCCCATTCCTGTGGCGGGCACAAGGCACGCTGCCGCATTTCGGCGGTAACTTATGGCTAACATTGATCTTACGCTGCCGCCGTGCTAGCTTGAAGGGGCACGGTAGTTGCCCCCTCCGGCCTCCAGCCTCAGGCCTCTGGCCTGTTCCCGCCATGTTCAAGCTCACCGGACCCGGTTCCGTGACGACGTGCGACGGCGTGACCCGCCGCGACTTTCTCCAAGCCGGCACGCTCGGCGCGATCGGCCTGTCGCTGCCGCAGCTCTTGGCCGCCAAGGAAGTCGGAGCGATCGACGAGAGACACGACGACCGCTCGGTCATCATGATCTTCAACTTGGGCGCGCCGAGCCAGCTCGACACGTTCGACATGAAGCCCGACGCCCCCGTCGAAATTCGCGGGCCGTTCAAGCCGATCAAGACCGCCGCCGCGGGCATGGAAATCTGCGAAATCCTGCCGCTCCACGCGAAGCTGGCCGACAAGTTCTCGCTCGTGCGAAGCTGCTTCCACACGGCCGCCGCGGTTCACGACACGGGCCACCAGATGCTGCAAACCGGCCGCCTCTTTTCCGGCGGGATCAACACGCCCCATGCCGGCTGCGTCACCGCCTACCTTCGCGGCCGCAAAACCGACTTGCCGCCGCACGTCATCCTGCCCGAGCCGATGGGCAACACCGGCGGGAACATGCCCCACGGTCAAGACGCGGGCTTTCTCGGCAAAGCGCACGACCCGTTCGCGCTCATGGCCGATCCATCGAAGCCGGACTTCAAAGTGCCGGACCTTTTACCGCCGCCGCAAATCGGCGAAGCCCGCGTCGACCGCCGCCGTCGGTTGCGCGCGATTGTCGAGGAAACGTCCGACAGCTTCGCCGCCAGTGAAAGCGCGAAGCTGCTAGACAGCAATTTCGAGGCGGCGTTTCGGATCATGACCAGTCCGCAAGCCCGGGCGGCGTTCGATCTCTCCAAAGAGCCGTCCAAGGTCCGCGAGCGCTACGGCATGAACCGCTTTGGGCAATGCTGCTTGCTCGCCCGCCGTTTGATCGAGGCCGGCGTGCGGTTCGTGACGGTCAACACGTTCCTCACGGTCTTCGACGAAATCACCTGGGACATCCACGGTACCAAGCCCTTCACGTCGATCGAGGGCATGAAGAACATCGTGGCCCCGATGTACGACCAGGCGTATTCGGCCCTGATTGAAGATTTGGCCGAGCGCGGGATGCTCGACAACACGCTCGTCTGCAATCTCCAAGAATTTGGCCGCACGCCAAGAGTCAACCCGGCCGGCGGCCGCGATCACTGGCCGCAATGCTGGACCAGCTACTTCGCCGGCGGCGGCGTCAAGGGCGGCCGAGTTGTTGGCCGCAGCGACCCGATCGCCGCAGTCCCCGCCGAGCGCCCCGTCGCACCCGCGGAAGTCGTGGCCACGATCTTCCACAGCCTGGGATTCGATCTAGAAACGAAATTGCCCGGCCCGGCAGGAAGGCCGTTCCCGCTGGTCGACTTTGGGACGCACGAGATCAAAGAGTTGTTTTGATCGAGCTTTCGCGGCTCGGAGTAGAATTGAGTCATGAGCACCGACAACCTATTTCACGGCGTCGTCCACGGACGAATTATCGAACTCGACTCCGATCCGCAACTTCCGGATGGGGAGAAGGTAACACTGGAAATTCGGGCTCCGTCGCAAGATCGAATCGAAGCCCAACGCGCAGCGATTCGACGAGCCGCCGGAGCATGGAAGGACGTTCCTGGCATCGATGAGTGGCTAGCAGAGACATACGCAGCTCGATTGTCCGATCCGCGTTAGGGCATGTTGGCATGAGGTTTACTCTTGACACCGACATCTGCGCGGGACTTTTGCGCGACGATCCTCGCGTCTTCCAAAAGTCGTTGCAATATGCAGGGCAAATCGCTTTGTCCACGGTTGTGGTCGGTGAACTACTGGTGGTAACGAAGAAAACGCCCCGCACCGCTTCATTTCAAACGGGATTGGTCGAAATCATTGATGGGTTTGACAAACTCGACTACGACGTCGACTGTGCGCGACGCTATGGAAAGGTGCGTGGCTGGTTGCTCGACCACGGACTTCCGGCGCCACCGGCCGACGTCATGATTGCGGCGACAGCGCTGGTGCATGACCTGATACTCGTCACGCACAACACGCGGCATTTCGAGCAGATTCCAGATTTACGAATCGAAGATTGGCTGGCAGGCTAATCCAACCTTCGGCGAGAAGATGCATGCCACACGATCCTCTTATGAATCTTCATCCAACGGACGATGGCTACACCGACGAAGAATGGGCGGCCGAAATGGCCCGCCGCATTCAGGAGGTGGAATCCGGAACCGCCGAAATAATTAGCTGGGAAGAGGTCTTGCGCAGCATCCAAGAGGCAGGGGAGCGTTCCCTCCGACTCACTAAGCACAGAGCGCAAGGCAATGCGGACTTGCACTAACGCACTGACACTCCTCGTATTGCTCGCGCTCTGGCCAGCGATCGCAGGTTGCGGCGACGACGCCGGACTCCCGCGAAGCGTTCGCAACGTGCTAGAGAATGCTGATACGCTTGTGATCTACGCCGTTGAGCCGCCGATTAATTTCGCGATCAAGAAAGGCGACAAGCTGCCGCAAGCCACAAGCGAAAAGCTGCACGAGTACCCGGTTTATGGAACCGTAACTGTCAGCGACAAATCGTTGCGGGCAACGATTATCCAACAGCTTTACCTCGGGATGGCTCGGGGAAACGAGATGAGAGACTCTGCCGCTTGTTTTCTTCCGCGTCACGCCATTCGCGCGACATATCGAGACGCACGAGTCGACATTCTGCTTTGCTTCGAATGTGCGTGGAGCCACGTATTCGTCGACGGCGAAAGCATCGCGCGCCATAAGACTACCAGTGAAGTTTGTGACTTGCTCAATCAACTGTTGACGGACGCGGATGTGCCGCTATCGCCGGGTTCTGAACGCAAAGTGTTCGAACAAGCGAAATAAGTCATCCGTTTACTCAGTGCTGCGGTTCTACATCATGTCTCGTCTATTGCTCGCGCTGTTTGTGGTTGTGATTGCGTTCTTTGCACCGCTCAAGCGCAATGCGAGTGCGGACGAACGAATCGCGATTCTACCTTCGGTTGTTCCGTTAAAGGGCCGCGAGGCTCGGCAACATTTGATCGTCGAAGCGATACACGATGGCCAGGCGGCAGGGCAGGCCACTACTGAAGTGTTGTTCGCGACCAGCGACGAGCGAGTCGTAACGATCGACAACGGCGTCGCGGTCCCAGTCGGCAATGGCACGGCAACGATCACCGCCACGGTATCGACGCCCGCAACCAACGGAAAACCCGTCAGCCCGCGAACCGCCACTGCCCAAGTCACCGTCTCCGGCATGGACGAGCCGTGGGAGTGGAACTTCTCGAACCACGTCGTGTCGATTTTCTCGAAGGCCGGGTGCAACGGCGGGGCGTGTCACGGCGCGCAGGCGGGCAAGAACGGCTTCAAGCTGACGCTGTTCGGCTACGACCCCGCGGCCGATTATCAAGCCGTCGCGCGGCAAGCCATCGGCCGCCGCATCGTTGCCAGCGATCCTGCGCGGAGCTTGCTGCTCACCAAGCCCACCGGCGCGATCGCGCACAAGGGCGGCGTGCGGTTCGACGTCGGTTCGCCCGAGTATCGCGTGATCGCCGATTGGATCGCCACCGGAGCAAAGCCGCCGACGGCGAGCGACCCGAAGCTCAATCGCCTCGAAGTGTTGCCCAAGTCGGCGCGACTTGCCCCTGCCGCGACGCAGCAACTCATCGTCCTCGCGCACTTCAGCGGCGGCCACACCGAGGACGTCACGCGCTGGGTCAAGTACACCTCGGCCAACGAATCCGTCGCCGCCGTCGACCCGACAGGCAACGTCAAAGTCATGGGCCACGGCGAAGGGGCCATCAGCGCCTGGTATCTGAATCAGATCGTCATGGCCACGATTACCGTGCCGTATCCGAACGAAGTTGCGCCCGACGTGTTCACACGATCGCCGCGGCGCAATTTCATCGACGAGCATGTTCTCGCGAAGCTCGCCGCGCTGAACTTGCCGCCCTCGCCGCCCTGCGACGACGCCACGTTCATCCGCCGCGCGTACCTCGACACGATCGGCGTGCTCCCCACGGCCGAAGAAGCCGCCGCGTTCGCCGCCGACACCGCCCCCGACAAACGCGATCGCCTTATCGAACGCCTGCTCAATCGCGAAGAGTTCGTCGACTATTGGGCGTACAAGTGGTCGGACCTGCTGCTGGTCAACAGCGGCAAGCTGCGGCCGCCGGCGATGAAGGCGTATTACGAGTGGATTCGCCGCCGCGTGGCCGACAACGCGCCGTGGGACGAGCTTGTGCACGATGTCGTCACCGCGCAAGGCAGCACGCTCGAAAACGGCGCGGCCAACTTCTACGTGCTCCATCAAGACCCCGCCGCCATGTCCGAAACCGTGTCGATGGCGTTTCTCGGCATGTCGATCAATTGCGCGAAGTGCCACAACCATCCGCTCGAGAAATGGACGAACGACCAATATTACGGCATGGCGAACCTGTTTGCCCGCGTGCGGTCGAAGAACATCGACGGGGACGGAAACTTCGTCGTCTTCCATGCCGGCGACGGGGAGTTGATCCAACCGACGACCGGCGCGATCCAGACGCCGCGGCCGCTCGACGCGGAACCGATCGATCCTGATGCGACTATGGATCGCCGCGAGCATCTGGCCCGTTGGCTCACGTCGCCGGACAATCCGTACTTCACCCGCGCCGTCGTCAATCGCGTCTGGGTGAACTACTTCGGCGTCGCGCTCGTCGAAAAGGTCGACGACTTGCGGCTCACGAATCCGGCCAGCAACGAAGAGCTCCTCGCGGCGCTCTCCAAGCACCTCGTCGACAACCGCTACGATCTCAAGGCGCTGATGCGCACGATTCTGCAATCGGCCGCCTATCAGCGCGACAGTCGCCCGTTGCCGGCGAACCAGAGCGAAACGCGCTACTACAGCCGTTATTACTCCAAACGGCTCTCGGCCGAAGTCTTGCTCGACGCGATTTCGCGCGTGACCGACGTGCCAACCGAGTTCGCGGGCTATCCCAAAGGTACGCGGGCGCTGGAACTTCCCGACGCGAACGTGAACTCCTACTTCCTCAAGTCGTTCGGCCGGCCCGAGCGGATCATCACCTGCGAATGCGAGCGGTCGAGCGAGCCGACGATGGTCCAGGTGCTGCACTTGTCGAACGGCGACACGCTGAATCAAAAGCTCGCCGCGGCGGGAAACCGGCTCGAAAAACAGCTCGCGGCGAATGCGTCCGACCTGCAGATCATCGAGAACGTGTATCTGGCGGCTCTGTCGCGCCGGCCGACGCAGGCCGAGCAAATCAAGCTCCTCCTCGTCCTCGGCGAAACGCCTCAGAACGAAAAGCGCAAGGTGTTGGAAGATGTCTACTGGGCTGTCCTCAGTGGCAAGGAGTTCCTGTTCAACCACTAGCGCGCGATTTCGCCCGCCGCATCATTGATCCCGCCGCCTCATTGATCCCGCCGTGAATACACGGCGGGGGAACGCGCGCCCCATCCGGCATTCGCGCCCTGCCGCCAGCCGCCGCCCTCCCGAGCGTTCCACGTGACCGTACGCCACGGCTTCGCGTCTGCATTCTCCCGCCCCCAGTCCCCAGTCCCCAGTCCCCAGTCCCCAGTCCCTTTCAGCCACGCTCCCCACCCGACCGCCAAGACCGTACAATGGCGGACCCGTCGGCGCGGCCTCTGTGGCATTGCCGAGCAGGCCGGCTCCATTCGCCACCATCACCGAGCGTTCCCCGTCGCAGTCATGTCCAACGTTCTCACCCTCGTTCTCGGCGGCGGTCGTGGCACGCGGCTTTATCCGCTGACCAAGTTCCGCTCGAAGCCCGCCGTGCCGTTGGCCGGCAAGTATCGGCTCATCGACATTCCGCTGTCGAACTGCATCAACAGCGGGCTGAACCAGATTCACGTCCTGACGCAGTTCCTCTCGGTCAGCCTGCACCGCCACATTTCGCGGACGTACAAGTTCGATGCCTTCGACGGCGGTTACGTCGAGATTCTCGCCGCGCAGCAAACCTACGACCCCGGCTCGAACTGGTACGAAGGGACGGCCGACGCCGTTCGCAAGAACATCCGCTACGTTCACGAGTCGACGCACGATTACGTGCTGATTCTCTCCGGCGATCAGCTCTACCGGATGGACTATCGCCAGATGATCGCCACGCACGAAGCGAACAACGCCGACGTGACGATCGCCGGATTGCCCGTCGACCGCAGCCAGGTTCACGCCCTCGGCATCATGCGGTCGGACGACACGGGCCGCGTCACCGGCTTTCTCGAAAAGCCGCAAACCAAAGCAGAAGCCGACCTGGTTCGCACCGATCCCGAGTGGATCAATTCCCGCGGCATCGAAAGCCGCGGCCGCGACTGCATCGCGAACATGGGCATCTACTTGTTCAACCGCAAAACGCTCGTCGACGTGCTCGATAAGACGAACTATCAGGACTTCGGCAAGGAGGTCTTTCCCGCCGCGATCCGCAGCCGCCGCGTGCAGATGCACCTGTTCGACGGTTACTGGGAAGACATCGGCACGATCAAGTCGTTTTACGAAGCGAACCTGGCCCTGGCCGGATCGAACCCGCCGTTTCACCTGGCCGAAGCGGAATCGCCGATTTACACCCGCGCCCGGTTCCTGCCGCCGTCGCGGCTCGACGGCGTGACCGTCAAGAACAGCCTGATCTCCGACGGCTGCGTCATCGAGCCGGACGTGATGATCGAGAACAGCGTGATCGGCGTCCGCTGCCGCATCGGCCGCGGGGCGCAGATTCGCAATTCGGTCGTCTGCGGGGCCGATTTCTACGAATCCGGCGACGGGCATTCCGCCGATCGCCCGCCCATCGGCATCGGCAAGGGGACGCTCGTCGAAGGCGCGATCGTCGACAAGAACTGCCGCATCGGCGCAAGCTGCCGCGTGGCGAACGACCTCAAAGCCATCGAAACGCCCGACTCGAACGAGGCGATGGTCGTCGACGGCATCGTCTGCGTGCCGAAGGATGCGGTGCTTTCGGACGGGTGGCGGTTCGAAGGGGCGCGGGGCTAGGGGCGCGGGGCTCGGGGCGCGGGGCTCGGGACGCGAGACTCGAGGATTTAGGATACGCGATGCGCAGCACCTGGACATTTCACACCGCTGGGCAACTTCTCTTCGGCCGCGATGCTGTCGCGCATACTGGCGAGGTCGTGCGCTCGCTCGGCGGACGGCGCTGTTTGGTCGTGACCGACAAGATTCTCGTCGGCGCTGGAATTGCCGAGCGCGTTACGCAGCCACTCGCAGCGGCGGGCGTCGAAGTGGAGCTGTTTGCTGGCGGCGAACCGGAGCCGCGCGTTTCCGTCGCCGAAGAGTGCGTCGCCGTCGGGCGTGCCTTCAAGCCCGACGTCGTCCTCGGTCTCGGCGGCGGGAGCAACATGGACTTGGCCAAGATCACGGCCACGGTCTTGGCCCACGGCGGAACGTGTCGCGACTATGCGGGCGACGGCGTCGTGCCCGCTCCGGTGTTGCCGCTCGTCTGCGTGCCGACCACCGCCGGCACGGGTTCGGAAGTCTCCGCCGCGTCGGTCCTTTCCGATCCCGAGCAAGCCACCAAGTTCGGCATTTTGAGCAACTTCCTGCGGCCGCGAGTAGCCCTCGTCGATCCGCTGCTTACGGTAAGCTGCCCGCCGGAGGTTACGGCCGACAGCGGGATCGACGCGCTGACGCACGCCGTCGAAGCCTTGACGGCGGTCGCCAACGAAGACTTTCCGCTACCGGAGGGCGAGCGCACCGTCTATCAGGGCCATCATCCGATGGGCGATCTCGTCGCCGAACGAGCGATCGAGCTGGTCGGCAAGTTTTTGCGGCGCGCGGTCGCCGATGGCGGCGACCTCGAAGCCCGCGACGGCATGGCCCTGGCCGCGACGCTCGCCGGCATGGCCTTCTCGAACGTCGGCGTCGCCGTCGTTCACGCGCTCGAGTATCCGATCGGCGGCGCCACGCATTGCTCGCACGGCGCGGGCAACGGGCTCTTGCTGCCGTATGTAATGGACTTCAATAAGTCGGCGTGCCTGGAACGCACGGCTCGCATCGCGCGGCTCTTGGGCGAAGACGTCGCCGGGCTGTCCGATGCCGAAGCGGCGGCCGTCGCGGTTCAAGCCGTCGCGCGATTGCGCGACGATATCGGCGTACCCGGCCGGTTGCGCGTGCTCGGCGCGACCGAATTGCAACTTGCGGGGTTTGCCGAAAAGGCATTCACGGTCAAACGCATTCTCCGCGTCAATCCGCGGCCGGTGACGCGCGACGACCTGCTGTCGATATTACGCGCGGCGTATTGAGCGTGTCGCTCTCAACGTCGTAAGTGCCTCGCCGTCTTTAGTGGTTGCGGAAATCGCGGCGTCGATCGCCGACGCCGTTGCCGCTCGCCGAATCGCGCGGACGGGGATCGCATTCTGCCGCGAGACGGTCCGCGCGCCCGTTTCGTCGACGAGGGCCGCGTCGCGTGCCGTGCGACTGGCTGCCGCGAGCACGGCACTGGGCGCCTCCGGGGACGGCGGCGGGTTTCCGGGCGGCGGCGTGAAGCTGCGGCCGAGCCGTGCCGCCAACATGCTCGCGTCGGCGCGGTTCACAATGCCATCGCGATTGAAGTCGCCCGCCGCCGGTCCGCCGTTCGTCGCCGCGCCGAAGCGTGCATTGAGCAGGCCGATGTCGGCGACGCCCACGACGTTGTCGAGGTTCAAATCGCCGTGCATGTAGTCCGCCCGGCCCGGCGAACCGTGCGTCTCGTGACTGGGCCGATAACCGGCGCCGCTGCTCCAGTTGGCCAGCGCGCCGCTCGGGTTGAGGATGACGAGCGACTTGCCGCCGCCGTCGGTCGTCGGGTGCCATCCGGCGCCCGTGTCGTCGTAGGTGAAGTTCTGGACCGTCGCGCTGGCGGCATCGACGAGCGTAATCGATTCGCCGTCGTCGTTGAGGTTGCCGGTGTACGGACCGACGACTTGGGCCTCCCCGCTGCGATAGCGGACCGCAAACGCCGCCGGGTTCTTCGCGACCACGACCCGCTGGCCAGCGGCAAGCGACGTGACCGCGCTGCCGGTGAAGTCGAACGTAACTCCGACGGTAAAGCGAACGCCGGTCAAGTCGATCGGCAGCGTGGCGTGCAAATTGAGCAGCTCGATGAAGTCGAACTCGCCGGCCGTCGCGAAACCCGCGGCGATTTCGGCCGCGCTGGGGGCGGCGGCGTTGTACATGATCTCGGTGACGCGGAGCGACGACACGGCGGTCGCGCCCGTGCTCTGAATCGTCAGTTCGTTGTTCGTGGCGTCCGAACCGACGTTTCCCGCCGCGTCGGTCGCCGTCGCCGAGACGTTGTACACGCCCACGGCGAGCGGCGGCGAGATCACGTTGTTGGCCAGCGACCACGTGCCGTTGCCGTTGTTCGTCGCCGGATAGGTATTGCCGTTCACGGTGACTTGAATCGTCGCCGCGTTGTCGTTGATCGTTCCGGAAAGCGGCGGCGTCGTGTCGCTCGTCGACAGCGAATTGACGGTGATCGTGGGCGCGGTCGTGTCGATGACGAGTTCATTCGCCGTGCCGTCCGTGCCGACGTTCCCCGCGACGTCCGTGCCCGTGATCGTCACGCTGTACGTGCCTTGCGCGAGCGGCGGCGAGATCGTGTTGTCGGGAAGCGTCCAGGTTCCGTTGCCGTTGTTGGTGGCCGTGTAGGTGTTCCCGTTTACCGTGACGCGAACCACGACTGTCGCGACCGCGCTGTTATCGGCGACCGTGCCGGTAAGCTGCGGCGTGGTGTCGTTGGTCGTTCGCGCGTTGATCGCGACCGTTGGCGATGCGGTGTCGATGGTTAGTTCGTTATTCGTGGCGTCGGTTCCTACGTTTCCCGCGGGATCGGTCGCGGTGACCGTCACGTTATACGTGCCCTGGGCCAGCGGCGTAACGATCGTGTTGTCGGCAAGCGTCCAGGTTCCGTTGCCGTTGTTCGTCACCGGGTAGTTGCTGCCGTTGACGTTGACCAGGATCGTCACTCCCGCCGTGCCGTTGTTGTCGCTCAGCGTACCGGTAAGTTGCGGCGTCGTGTCGTTCGTCGTGCGGGCGTTGACGGTCACGGAGGGCGCGGTCGTGTCGATGACCAGTTCATTGCTTGTGATGTCCGTGCCCACGTTGCCGGCGGGATCGGTCGCAGTAACCGCCACGCTGTACGTCCCCTGAGCAAGGGCCGGCGCGATCGTGTTGTCGGCGAGCGTCCACGTGCCATTGCCGTTGTTGGTGGCCGTATAGGTGTTGCCGCTCACCGTGACGCGAATCACGATGCCGGCTTGCGAGCTATTGTCGGAGTATGTGCCCGTCAACTGCGGCGTCGTATCGTTTGTGGTTCGCGGCAAGATGGCGACGGCCGGCGGGAGCGTGTCGATTACCAGTTCGTTGCTCGTCGCGTCCGTGCCGACGTTGCCGGCCAGGTCCGTCGCCGTGACGGTGACGCTGTACGTCCCCTGCGCGAGCGCCGGAGAAATCGTATTGTCCGCGAGCGTCCACGTGCCGTTGCCGTTGTTGGTGGCCGTGTACGTGTTGCCGTTCACCGTGACGCGCACGACGAGACTGCCGACGGCACTGTTATCGCTGACCGTGCCGGTAAGCTGCGGCGTCGTGTCGTTGGTCGTCCGCGCATTGATCGTCACCGTCGGCGCGGTCGTGTCGATGGTCAATTCGTTGGTCGTCGCGTCCGTGCCGATGTTGCCGCCGACGTTCGCCGTGACGGCGACGTTGTACGTGCCTTGGGCCAGCGCCGGCGAAATGACGTTGTTCGCCAGCGTCCAGGTGCCGTTGCCGTTGTTCGTGGCCGGATAGGTGTTGCCGCTCACAGTGACTTGGATCACCGCCGCGGGATCGCTAACCGTGCCCGAGAGCGGCGGTGTCGCGTCGTTCGTGACGAGCGTATTGACGGTTACGGTGGGCGTAATCGAACCGATGCGGAGCAGCACGGGCGTCGAACTCATCGAACCCTGCGAGTTCACCGCCGTCGCGAACATCGTGTGATCACCGGTCGAAAGCGGCGGCTGGATCGCGTCATCGAACAGCGACCAGGCCCCGAGTCCGTTAATGAACGCCGGGAACGTGCGCGTGCCGTCGATCGTCACAGTGATCGAATCGACCACCGTGTTGATTGTGCCCGAAAGCGGCGGCGACATGTCGGGCGTCGTGAGCGGGCCGAGCGTTACGACCGGCGAGAGGATCTGCTCGGCCGTGCCGGGCGTGCCGCCGCTGGCGAAGCTGGCATGCCAGCTCGACGCGACATCCCAATTGCCGGGCAAGCCCGCCGGGTCGTTGATGACCAGCGTGGCGCCGTCGCCGTCGGTCGACGGATACCAGACTTCGCTATAGGTGAAATCCTGGATCGCGGCGGCGTAGGGTTCGGGCAGCAAGAGTTCGATGTTCTCGTCGCCGTTGCTCAGGCTGCCGTCGTAATCGCCGGCGACGGGCAAGCCGGCGCCGTAGTGCGCCGTGAACGCCGCCAGGTCTTCGACCACGAGCGTCCGCGCTCCCGGAGCGAGCACGACGTCGCCGAACGTGAAGCTCACCGCGTTCGAGAGACGAACGCCCGAAAGCGGCAACGGGGCCGGGCCCGTGTTCACGAGTTCGATGAACTCCGTTTGCAGGCCGGCGGTCGGGTTGTAGTTGACTTCCGTAATCCGCAGATGATCGAGCAGGTCGCCGATGGAACTCGTCGGTGGTTCGGCCGTGATGACTGTTTCGAGCCGCATCCCGAACACGACGTCGCTGCTGCCAGCGTCGCCTTGATGCACTTCGACGGCTAGTACGTTGTCGCCGGCTACGAGTAGCGGCGCGAAGACGCTCCGCGGAATGACGAACGGGCCTTCGTAGTCGGCATTGCCGATCGTGCCGTTGGCGAAGTCGCCGTACGCCGGGTCGCCCGCGTTCATGCGAATCCGCAGGATTTCCGAGCCGTTCAGGTAGATCACGGCGCCGTCGTCGAGCACGGTGGTGATGCGCAATTCGTCGATATCCGCCGGATTCGCCGCGAGGTTGAAGTGGCGGCGGAAGTAGTATGTCGAATTGTCGCCCGTAAGGGTAAGTTGCGTCGTTTTCGGCTCGGGCAAATCGGAGTTTTCGAAATAGAGCAAGCCCCCGCCGCTCGGCCAGGCGGTATCGTTGTAACCCGTCGCCCGCCAGGCCGTGCCAAGGTCCGTGCCCGATTGTTCGTATTTCCAAGAATCGGTGTAAGTGGAAACGACGGCGACCTGCTGTCCGCCGGCCGACGGATTGGACTGGCCCAGGTTCGGCGGCGAGTAGAACGCGAAGAGCGGATTGCCGTCGCCGTTGCGGCCTTGCGAAACGTCGTCTTTTTGCGGGATGTAGAGCACCTGGTCGATCAACGACAAATCGGCGGCGAACAGGCCGATCATGCCGCCGTCGCGGTCGAGATTGAAGTTCGTGTGATTCGCGCCGGCCTGCGCGTTGTCGTCGGCGCGGAACAGCGTCCACCCGCCGGGAGCGACGAACGACAGCGGCGTGATCGCATGCTTGCCGGGCCGAGCGACCGGATCGTCAGTCAGATGCAACCCGCCGAGATCGACGGGCAAGGTATCGGCGTTGTACAGCTCGATAAAGTCGTCGTTGAGCAGGAAGTCTTGCGCGGCCACCCATTCGTTGATCTTCAGGAGCGCGGGATCGCCGGTCGTGACGGCCACGTTCGCTGCGCCGAGCGTGGGCGCATTGAGCCGCCAATTACCGTCCGCGTCGCGGCCGACCGACAGATTCGGCAACTGAATGCCGAACGTCACGGAATCCGCCACGCCGCCGCCATTGGCGAACGTGTGGTAAAGCGAGAGCGTTTCGCCGTCGGCGGAGAGATTGAAGCCCGTGTGCAAACCGCTCGTCAGGTCCGGGTCGTTGGCAAACACGACGAGCCGCGCGCCAGAGGCGAGCAGCGTATTGGGCGGGAACACGAACTTGAACGGCTCGGCCGGGTCATCGGAGAGCATCATGCCGGCAAGATCGACCGTCGATGGGCCCACATTGCGCAGTTCGATCGCATCCGGGAACGTTCCTTCGTGATTGAACGCGCTGACGTTCGAGGCCAGCACTTCCGTGATGAGAATGCTCGGCAGCGATGTGTTGACGGTCCAGGTACGCGAGACCGTGGCGTCGGGAATCACCTGATAAACGCCGGCCGAGTTCTTGCCGATGACGCGGACGCTGTGCGTGCCGTTGGCGAGGCTGCTGAGGTTGATCGGTGTCGCGACGGGCGTTTCCGCGCCGAATGCGCCGCCGTCGAGGCTGAAGCGATAGTGGGTAATGCCCGGGCCGTAGACCGACAGCGTCGCCGTGGTGCTCGACGTGGTGCCGATCGGTTCGCCGGCGATTTGTGCCCAGGGCGCGACATCTCCGCCCATGTCGAGTCCTGCGGGACCCGTGCCCTTGGCCGCCGAGCCAGGTGCGAGCGTAAAATCATCGTTGGCGGGATCGGCGATGCGGGCCGCATTCGTCGCCGAATTGAGATTCCCTACGCCGCGGTTCAAGTACGCCGCGCTCACGAGCGATTGGTTGATCGCGAGCTGAACCGAACCTACATTCTCGAAATCGGCGGCATTACCCGAGAAAATCGTGCCTTCGACCAGCGCGCCCAAGCCGGGGTTTACGGGGCTCGGCTCGTCGAAATTGACGGCGGCGACGGTGCTGCCCACGATCGTGTTGTTCTGAATCGTGGCGAACGATCCGTCCTTGACCAGAACGGCATGATCGTTGTCGTGGAAGAAGTTTCGGGCAATCGTCGCCTCCGAAGCGACGCCACCGTTGGCGCCGGCCGAAATTGCGTTGCTGGAAGCATCGGCGGTCGTGTCGTGGAACCCGCGGAACGTGTTGCCTTCGACGTGGGCATCGGCGCCGAAGAGGTCGATCGCGTCGTCCGGCCCGCCGAGGAACTCGTTGTCCAGCACTTGTAGGATCGGCCCCGGCCGCTGTCCGCCGGTGAACTTGATCGCGTCGTTGTAGCCCGTGAGCGCGACGAACGTGTTGCCCTGGAGAATCGCCACGCCGCCGGCGGCGATGCCGTTGCCGTTAACCGCAGCGTCGTTGGCCGTGCCGGTCATCGTGGGAAACACGCTATTCGTCACGCGGAACGAGGAGTTGGCCAGCTCCAACGCGGTGCTGTTCGTCCCGGACCACGTGATATGGTCGAGCGAAATCGTGCTGTTGGTGGCCCGAATCGACTCGCCGAGCGAATCGGCGTGTTCCATGTCGACGTAGGCGAGGCGGTTGTCTTGCGTCGTGTTGGTGAAGCGGATGCCACCCCAGGCCGACGTGCTGCCGGGATTGGGGCGCATGCGAATGTGCATGCCGTCCATGCCCTCGGCGACGAGACGGCCGCCCACCGTAATGCCGAAACCGGGGTCGGCGTAGATCGTCGTGCCGGGTTCGATCGTGAGCGTCGCGGCGGCGGCGACCGTGACGTTGCCCGTCAGCCGATAGGGGCCACCGGCCGCGGTCCAGGTCGTGTTCGCGTTGATCGTGCCCGAAACGTTTTGCACGGAACCGTCTTCGTACCAGACGTCGATGGTGCGGTGGTCGACTTCTGCGTCATCGGCGTTGAATGCTTGGACGAGCACGCGATTGATGCCCGGCTTGAGGGGAACGCCGACGGTGCTTTCCGGCACGGTGGCGACGAGTTCGAGGTCGAAGCTGATGTCGGAACTGGTCGGACCCTGTTGGTGCACTTCGACGGCAATCAGATTGTCGCCCGCGACCAGCAGCCCTGGATTGACGGGAAACTCGAAGAACGTGTTCTCGTCCGCCCCACCGACCGTTCCCGACGCCGGCGTGTCGAACTCCGCGTCGGCCGCCAGCAGATCGCGGGCGACTTCGACGCCATTCAAGTAGACGGCCGCGCCGTCGTCGCGTTTGAGCCGGAGCGTCAGGCCCGTATACTGCGACGGGTCGGCAACGTTGAGCGTGTGGCGGAAATAACTCGTCGTCAGATTGCCGGCGTTGCACTGCGGCGCGCTCGGCCCGCAGTTGATCGTCGTCGCCTCGTCGCCTTCGCCGTAGCCGAGCTGCGCGAGGCCGGACGCCCACGCGGAATCGTCGTAGAGCGGGCTGCCGAACCAGGTCGGATCCATCGGATCGCGGAGCGGCACGCCGCTTCCCGCGTCTTCCTCTCCATCCTGGTCGCTGCCGTCGTCGAGATACGACCATTCGGAGCCGGCGGGGAGAATCGTCGTCGTCATTCCGCCCGAAAGGCCCCACGTGCCGGTCTGCGGATTGAGCACCGCCTCGATTCCGCCGACGACGACGCGGCTCGTTTCGAGCATGTTGGTCGTGCCGGTCAGCAAACCCGTCGCCGGCGTGGTCGACTGCGGGAAGCCGCTCACCACCGGCAGCGTCGTGTTCACCGAGACGCTCGTCGGAATCTGCGACAGGACATACGCATTGCGGGCGGCGGCGAACGACTTCATCGCGTCGATCCGCGCCTGCGGCACGAAGTTCACGAGCGTGTTGTCCAGCAACGGATTGAGCACCGCGGGCGAGAACGTCGTCTCGATGAGCCGCGTAAGCGCGGTGTAGTATCGCGGCAACACCTCGGGATGCAGCATCAACCGCGCCACGTTGGGAATGTTCGGCGTGTTCGCAAACCGGAAGATGCTGTCGTTCGTGCCGCCGGGCTGGTCGCCCTGGCCGAGGATCGTGTCGAGGTCGTGAGGCAACAGCACGAACCGCGGGTCGATGACGCCGCGGTACATGGCGTAGTCGTCGCCGAAGCCGTTGGCCAGCGTCGTCTCGTTGTTCGCCAGCAGCGTGTGAATCGCGATGTGCTCGACCCATTGGTCGATGTTCAGCACCTGGGCTACGCGGTCGATGCTGAAGCTGGCCGGCTCCGTCGGGTCGAGCGAGTCACACGTCGTGGTCGCCGGCGCGTTCGGTCGCGACAGCTCGCATGTGAGTTGAATGATGTCGTTATAGTCGGCTTCGCTCGCGTTGGTCAGCTTGTCGTAAGGACCAACGTAGGGTCCCGGGTTCGGGCCGAGATAGTCGAGCGGCGCCTGGTGATTCAGACCGCGGTAGGCGTTTCCGTTCGGGTCGTCGGGAAACTGGCTGTCGGCGAAGTCGCTGTTGATGACCTGCATCGCCACGTAGGAGCCCCACTGCGGCGAGCCGGCGTTGGCCGGGTTGGCGCCGTTGACGCGCAACTGCACGGCGGTCGCTTCGGCGGCCTCCTGCCCGGCCGTGCGAAAGATCGCGCTGCCGGCGACCTGCGAATGGGTGTATTGTGAATTGAGGTTGATCTGGCTCTGTCCGTTCCACGGATCGTCGGCCGTCAGGTTGAGCCGCATAGTGGGCGGATTGCGCGTGCGGCTGCTGGCTCCGCGATAGCGGAGGCCGGCATTGTGCCGCGTATCGACCTCGCCGCCGAACGCGGCGACGAACGTTACGTTCGCCTGGGCGTCGCTCTGGCGGCTCTGATTCTCGAACCGGTCGCGCTCCGCCTCGGTCATGATGAGGCGGAAGTATTGCTGATCGACGAGCGAAACCGTGTCGTCGACCTGGTAGAGCGCGTTGGCGCCTTGCGTCTCGAAGTCGTCGGTCGGCGCCGGCCAGGTTCGCGCACGATTGCCGGAGTCGCGGGCCCGGACGTAATACTCGACGATCGTTCCGCCGGCGAGCGCGGGGAGCATTGCGCCGAATTCGCGGTCGCCCGCTGCGCCGTCGCCGTGCAGCCCGTCGTCGAACATCGGAACTTCGATCCACGCGCCGGGCGTTTGCGTCGACGCGTCGCGATAGAACACCGAAGCGGTCACGCCAGCGGTTAGCTCGTCGCGCAAGTCGGCGGTGATATGGACGACGTCCGTAGAGCGCGGAATCTGCGGCGACTGGGACACGTCTAAAATGAGTGGTGCGATATTCGCGCTGGCGACGGAGTTTTCCGCCCCCGGAGTGCCGGTTGCCGTCGCGCTCGACGACCAGTTCTGGCCGCGGTTGTTGGACAAGAGTGGATTGACGAGTTCCAGCGTCGCCGAGCGGAATTCGAGCGCGGTGCCAGGATCGTTGTCGTGGTCGTATAGCGCGCCGCCGTCGTGGAACGCGACCCACTCCCAGCCCGAGGTCGACGGCACGGCTTCGTCGGGCAGAGAGCGTCGGAGGGCCCATTCGCCGTCGTCGGCGTAGTCGACGGTATCGACGACCTGTCCGAAGTTGTCGGAAAGGTCGACGTTTTCGCCGCTGTTGCTGAGTTGTCCGGTCCAGCCGCCGACGACCTGGCCGGAGAAGCCTGGATTCGCCGCTTGAAACGCCGCGACATCGGCCGCCACGATAAGGAAACCGCCGGCCGGTACGTTTACCGACGGGAGTGTGAAATCGACGCCCGCCGTGAATCGCCATCCCGCCGTGTTTACCGTTTGGCTGCCGATGTTCTTGACTTCGATCCACTCTTCGAGCACGTTCTCGGACGTGGGGTGATACATGATCTCGTTGATCACGAGCGCCGACGACAGATTGGCGGCTCCGGGCGTCGCCGGGAAGAACGTCGTCGGCGACAATTCGTCGACCGTCAAGCCGTACGACTGATCGGCGGAGAGCGCGGCGAACGGATCGAAGCTGCTCACCACGGTCGTTCCGTCGGGCTGCACGAGGGCGAGGTACTCGCCGCCGTTCGACAGGCGGAAGTTCGTGTGCAGCGGCAAACCCGGCGTCGCGCGGTTCTTGTTCGATGCCCAGACGATCAAATAACCGTCGGGCGGGATCGACGTAGCGGGGAATTGCCACTTCGCAAGATTCAGCGAATCGTCGGTCAGATACCAACCGGTCAAGTCGCGCGCGACCGTGCCGGGATTGTGGATCTCGATCCAATCTTCGTGGCTGCCGTCCTCGTCGGTGATCGAGTTCGAGTTTTGGGCGAGCAATTCGTTGATCCGCGGCAACACCGAAACGCCGGTGGTCGTGTTGAACGACGCGGTCGGCGACGCCCAGGTCGCTCCGGCGGCGTTCGTGGCAAGCGCCCGATAGAAGTAGGTCGTGTTGGACGAAAGTCCGGAAATGGGCGCGGAATACGTCCCGATGTCGCGAGTGCCCAGGTCGATGACGTTGTCCCAAGCGGCCGCGCTTGTTCCGGCGTCGTTGTTGCCCCAGTAAAGCTTCAAGTTCGGGTTCTGAAAGCCCGTGTCGGTGATCGCGGCACGAAGCGTCGCGGACGACGGCGTGACGTTCGTCGGGCTGACGTTGTTCGTCGCGGGCGGGGCGATCAACGTGAAACTACCAGTGAACTCGCTGTTCGTGGCGCTCCCCGTCGAAGTGACCGCGCCGGCGGGAATCGAGACTTCCTGCATACCGGCGGAAAGTCCGCCAGGAAGGGTAAACGTCACCGTGTCGGCGTCGTTGATCGTCACGCTCGTGGCCGAGATGCCGTTGATCGTCAAATCGGAGGCCGCGACGGACGACGACTGCACGGCGGTGCTGAAATTGACGACGAGTTGCGAGGGCGGCGACGTGAGCATCGCGCCGCTCGACGGCGTGGTCGACGTGACGCTGAAGCTCGGGGCGACGACGTTGATTGTGACCGTGCCGACGGCCGTGCCGCCGTTACCGTCCGACACGGTATAGGTGAACGCATCCGGCCCGCCGTAGCTGTTCACGGGGTCGTAGGTGAACGTGCCGTTGGCGTTGAACGTGAAGCTTTGCGCGTGGGCGGGACCGGAAACGAGGTTGTGCGTCGCCGTTAGCGCCGTGCCGTCCGAGTCGCGATCGTTCGCGAGCACGCCGAACGTGCCGTTGGCTGCGGCGAGCGCGAGATCGAAGCTCAGGTCGTTCGCGGCATCCGGACGCTGATGCACTTCGACGGCCAGCGTGTTCGTGCCCGTGACGAGCGGATTGCCGCCGGGGAGCGACGCCAGGTCGACGAGGTACGAGAACAGCGTGTTCTCGGGGTCGGGCTGGGCGTCTGCGATCTGGTTGAACGCCGCGCTCGGCAGCAAGTTGTCGCGAACGATCTCGGCGCCGTTGAGATACACCGCGATGCCGTCGTCGCGGATCGCATGAAGCGTCAGCCGGGCAATTGCCGAAGCGTCGGCGACGTTGAACGTGCGCTGGAAGTAATACGTCGTCGCGCCGGTCGCGAGCGTCGTGGCCTGATCCGCCTCGCCGAAACCAAACTGAGCCGGAGCGGCCGCTGCACTCCAACCGGAAGCGCCGGCCGGGTTGAAGCCCAGGTTTTTCCAAGTCGGGTTGATCGCGGTTTGGTTCGAGCCGTTGTCGCTGTAGAACCAACTTGACCCGAGCGGCACGAGCGACTGGCCGACGCCGAGATTCGCGCCAAAGCTTGCGAGATTCGCCGCAAGCACGGCGGACTGGTCGACCGAATACGTTTCGTCGACGACGGTCGGATTATCGGCCGACGGAGCGACGTCGATCGTCACGGTCGCGGGCGCGGACGATTGCCCACCCGCGGAGATCGCGTATTGAAAGCGATCCGTGCCGCTGAAGTTAGCGTGGGGCGTGTAGGTGAACGCGCCGGTCGTAGGATTGATCGACAGCGAACCGTTGGTCGGCCCTTGCCCGGCGACGAGCGAGAGGCTGGCGATGGGATCGCCGTCGGCGTCGAAGTCGTTGGCGAGCAGACTTGCGGTCGTCAATTCGAGATCGAAACCGGCGTCGGAACTGTCCGGGGCGCTTTGGTGCACTTCGTAGGCGATCGTGTTCGAGCCTTCGCGTAGCAGGCCGGCGACGTTGACGAGGAATCGCAGGTAATTGGCTTCGTCGCCCGCCGCCGTGGCGAAGGTTGTGGTGCCGATCGCGCCCGCCGGCAACAGGTGGCGCAGCACTTCCGTGCCGTTGATGTACAGCCGCCCGCCATCGTCGGACAGCAGATTGACGCCGAGGTAATTGACGCCCGCTGCGCCGCTAAGGTTGAACGTCCGGCGGAATAGATAGGTCGTTACGGCGTTGTCGGTTCCGTTGGCCGCGTCGTCGATGCCGTCCAGCAATGTCTCGCCCGTGCCGATCGCGAGTCCGCTGAGCGGTCCGGCGAAAATGCCGTTGCCCGTTTGCCACGCGCCGATCGAGGCGGTGCTGGTGGCCGTATTGAAGTTGTCGGCATACCACGGATCGCCTTCGGCGTCGGTGGGATAGCTTTCCGCGGCGACGGCAGGATTCTGCTGCGTGCCGTTTTGGATTTGGTCGAGGTAGCTCCACGCCGACCGCCGCGGGACGAGGACGGTTCCGCCCGACGGCACGGCGACGGCGAGTTGTCCGTCTTCCGCCACACTGTAGGCGTCATCGACAGCGGTCGGCGGAATGTCCGATCCCGTAACGTCGATCGCAACGAGCGCGTTGCTCGGACCCGTGTTGTCGCGGATGACGTAGCGGAACTGGGCCGTGCCCGAGTAACCGGCATTGGGCGTGAAGGAGAAGCTACCGTTGGCGCCGATGGTTACGCTGCCTGCCGGTTGTCCGCTTATCGAGTCGACCGCGGGCCCCGAGGTCGTCGTGACGGTGTTTTGATTGGCGACGCCGTCCCAATAGAACACGCCGAGCGCGCCGCTTTGCGAACCGAGGCTGTCGTTGGCCAAGAGTCCGGGCGACCCGTCGCCGACGTATAACTCCGCGTCGAAACCGATGTCGCTGCTGCCCGGATTGGACTGGTGCAATTCGACGGCGAACACGTTCGAGTTGTCCGCGGCGAGCGGAATGCCGGAGAAGGTGAATGTTAGGAACTGGGTTTCGTTGGTATTCCCATTGAGGGCTTCCGCGCCGGCGGCGAGCGTTCCGGCGGGCAAATTCGAGCGGAAGACTTCGACGCCGTTCACGTAAACCCCGCAGCCGTCGTCGCAGAGGACGCGACCGCTGCCGGAGTTCGCGCCGGCGGCGGCGGTAAAGTTGGTGCGGAACAGCGCGGTTACCAGCGAAGCATTGCCGCCGGACGTGTAGTTGTTGTTGAGGAGCGTTTGCGTGCCGGTCAATCCGTCGACGCTATTGAGCGGCGCGGTGAACGGCGCGACGGCGGGCGCCGCCCACGAGCCGAACGACGGATTGGCCGCGTTGTAGCCGACGTCGTTCCAGTCCGTGGGAAGCTGATTCGCGTCGGGATACGCGGCCGTGGGGCCAGTGCGGGTGATGCCCTCGAACCTGGACCACGTCGACCGCTGCGGCACGGCGAGCGCTTCCCCGGCCGCGAGCGTCGTGTTCTGCGGAGTCGAGTAGATGTCCGGATTTGCCGTGACCGCGAGTAATTGCCGCTGTTCCAACGGTTCGAATCGACAGCGGGCGGATTGGCGAGGTCGCGCCTTGGCCCTTGTTGACGGGGAGAAATGCCCAATTTGCGACAAGGCGCGGCGAATCGAACGACTCATAGGGGCGGAAATCCTGCGAAAAACTCGGTCCCGGCGCGAGTGCAACGCTCCGCGACGGGTCCAAAAAATGGCGACAAAAATATGACGACGCGCGACGGCCGCGCCGCAGGTCAGGCAATCGGTCCGAGCTAGGAGAAGGGCGCTTCCGTCGGTCGGCGGCGACGGGATAGCGATTCAGGCGTGTCCAATGGGCGGCGCGACCGTCCTGATCGGAAAACCGGCCCATTGCCGGTCTCGCGCCAGCGCACGCGGGACCGCGAAAATGCGCAAAGCGTTTGCCAGGAGATAGATGCGGCCCCACCAGCCGGTAGCGATCATTTTAGTTGTGTTATCAAAACCGGTCAAACAAAAAGCGCGGTGTGTGGGAATTATTGGCGGCAAACCGCGTCGTGCCGCCCAGCGGGTGGCAAACCTTAATGCCGATTTGGCCGTAACCGTTACTATGCAGGCTTCCGGGCCGCGGCGAATACCGGGCTAGCTCGGCAGGCTAGATGGTCGATCGCGAGGGCCATCCAGGTTCGGCTCAAGGCAGGGTCCTCCCGCGAAGCGGCGTTTCACGCCGTTTGCGAAGTTTTCGTAAAGCATTCACGCGAAACGGTTTAGGAAAAATAGACCGATGTTGACTCGTTTCGGAAGATGGCTATAATTCGCGTGTATGGCAAATCCGGCAAGCTTGGTAGAAGCGGTCGGGATTGCCAATTATGTGAGCGCCGCAGGATGATGCCTTTGCGGCCTCGGGGTACTCAGGGCGGGCCTTTACGGCCTCGTCGGAAACGCACCCCAAGAAAACACGCGGGGCCTTGGGTCCCCAGCGGAATGGATGTGCTGACTGTCGTGTTTCAAGGAGCAAGCGCCGCCGCCGGACGAACTCTGCGATCACCGGAGGCGTGCTACCCGCCCATATTGGGCATTTCCAACGGCTAGGGAGAGCAATCGCATGAAAACGGTCTTTACCACGGGCGAAGCGGCCAAAATCTGCAAGGTCAGCCAACAGACCATTATCCGCTGCTTCGATTCCGGGCAACTCAAAGGATTTCGCGTGCCGGGGAGCCGCTTTCGTCGCATTCCCCGCGCGGAATTGATGCACTTCATGCGGGACAACGGCATCCCGACCGACGCCTTGGAAAGCGGCAAGCGGAAAGTGCTGATCGTCGACGACGACCAAGAACTCGTCGAACTCATCAGCGACGTCTTCGAGCGCGACGGCCGATTCGAAATCAAGACGGCGAACAACGGCTTCGACGCCGGAATGTTGGTCAAGGAATATCGCCCCGACACGATCATCCTCGACGTGATGCTCCCGGACATCAACGGCAAGGAAGTGTGCCAGCGCGTCCGCAGCGACAAGACGACCGACGACGTGAAGATCATCTGCATTTCCGGCATGGTCGAAGACGAGAAGATCAAAGACCTGCAAGCCGCCGGCGCCGACGACTTCATGCGCAAGCCGTTCGAAGTCGATGCCTTGCTCGAACGCGTCTGCGCGTTGCTCGATATCGAAAAGCCGGTGACCGCCTGATTGCGGCCGGCTGACGCACAATCGGTAGCGAACGCATTATGGCCGACGCGGCTCGCAAATCGACGGGCGCGAAAGCCTCGCAAGGCGACCGCGCCGCGTTGACATTGCTCGACGCGACGTTTTCCATTTCCGCTTTCGAGCGGAGGCGTCTGGTCGGCGATGCGATTGCCTGCGACACGCGACTTAAAGCGTTCGCGGAGCAATGGCGCCGCGAGCGAGAGGGCGGCCGCGGCCGCGACGTCGTCGACGCCGTTGCCGCGGATTTGTATTCGTTTCTGACATCGCTGACTCCTAGTGCGCTTGCCGAACGGCGGAATCGAGCATCGGGTTCGCCGCCGTTCGACGAAGCGTGGCGTGCCCGGTTCGCTTCGATCGGTGCGCGTCTTGCGGAGAACGAGGCGCTATCGCAGCGATTCGCGGATGAACTCGCCGCGGCAAAGATCGCCGCTCTCAAGGAGTTCGCCTACGGCGCCGGCCACGAGATCAACAATCCTCTGGCCAACATCTCCGCCCGCGCGCAAACGCTGCTCCGCGACGAGTTGCACGGCGAGCGGCGGAGGGCGCTGGCGACGATCAATCGCCAGGCGATGCGGGCGCACGAGATGATCGCGGATTTGATGCTCTTTGCCCGTCCGCCGCGTCTGGATGTCAGTCAGGTCGATGCCGCCGAACTGACGCGGCGCGTGGTCGATGAACTCCAGCCGCTTGCCGAAGCGCAAGCGACGCAGCTTTTCACGCGCACGCCGGACGAGCCGCTCGTGGCGGCGGTCGACGGCACGCAACTCGCGGTGGCAATCAAAGCCGTCGTCCGCAACGCGCTCGAAGCGGTCGCGGCCGGCGGCAACGTCGAGGTGACGGCGCGAATGGCCGACGTTTCCGCCGAGCGCGACGTGTTGCATGACCGCGACGCCACCGAAAACGCAAACCGGCAAGTCGCCGAATGCCCACTGGCGAGTTCCGAGCCGCCAAGGCTGCTCGAATTCACCGTCCGCGACGACGGCCCGGGCTTTTCGGAGCGCGAGAGGGCACACTTGTTCGATCCGTTCTTCTCGGGACGCGAAGCGGGACGCGGCCTGGGCTTTGGCCTCTGTCTGGCGTGGCGCATTGTCACCGACCACGGCGGTCAAATCGCGATCGCGAGCGAACCGAACCGAGGCGCGACGGTTACACTATCCGTACCGGCCGGCAGCCCAGCGTCGCCGAAGTAAACCTGCGCAGTGCCGCGGCGCTGCGGCCACGCGAACGCAAACTCCGAACCGGGTGTCTACCACGAAGGCACGCGACGGTGCGCGAAGTCGCAGCGGCCGCGAAGCCGTTTTGCGAGTTGCGCCCACCACGATTCGCGTCGCGACAACGCGGCAGGATTGCGGCCAATCGGGCACATCCGCCAGACGCCTTCCCGGGCAAGTTCCAGGATGATATCCTCTAAGCACCCAATCCCAATCCGACGTCGGCCACGCGGTTTCGCGACGGCCGACCCTGCCCGTGTCGGCAGGCCGGACGGAGGAAAAAACGGCGGCGTAGCTCAGCTGGTTAGAGCAGCGGAATCATAATCCGCGTGTCGGGGGTTCGAGTCCCTCCGCCGCTACTATGTACCCTTGTACACAGTCAAGAATGCCCGAGAAAACGCGGTTTTCCCGAGGATTATCAAAATCGGCTGCGACCGCGTGCGAGCCGATTCGGCCCTCCGCCGGCGCTGACTGCACCGGATTTTGCAGCGCCTCATTCGCCGCCCGGTCGAAGTGTTCGTCGGTCACTTGCAGGTAGTGCTTCGCCGCGACCGACTTGCTGTTGCCCATCCACGCGCAGACAACGTGCGACGGGAAGCGCTCTTCCAATTCGGTCTGCCGACTGCTGCGAAGATTCTGGAAAATCTTCTCCCACCCGCGCAGCCCGGCCCGGCGGATAATCTTCTCCATCCGCGTCCGTAGGTTCGCGTTGCTGTTGCGGCGAATCGTGATGACGTGCTCGGTCCCCGAGTCGGCCAAGTCGAACGCCGCTTCCAAGTGCGGCCGCAACTCGGGATAGATCGGCACGAACCGCTCGCCGTGGCCCGTGTGATGCTCGGTCTTGGGGCTTCGCACGCGCATTCGGCCGCGTTCCCAATCCACGTCGCCCTACCTCAATTCGACAATCTCCGATGGCACCCGCAGCCCGCCGAACCGCGCCAGCGCGAAAATCAACCGCCATTGCGCGTCCGGGCAGGCGTCCAACACCTTTTGGGCTTCGTCCCGGCGGATGAAGTAGAAGCGGCTCGGGTTCGGCCGCACGGTCGATTTCAAGTCGGCGAACGGGTTCACTTCGACGAGCCGCAACCGCAGCGCCGCGTGAAAGAACTGTTTGGCGCGGCCGCTAGGCGGAATCGTTGTGGCGTGCTTGGAGGCGAATTATGAACCGGAGATGGGTTGGCACTGGTAAACCCCCCAGTTCCCCGGTAACTTGCACTGACTCTCCGCGATTCCCGCGGCACGGAGGGATTCCGCATGCCGCCTAGCCGCGGAAATGGCCGACAACGAGGAAGAAATCAAGATCGCGATCGAAACCCAGCTCGCCTTCATCAAGAAGGAAGCGGGGATCGAGTGGCAAGGCAAGCACGAGGTCACCGTCGTCAGCGGCCGGATCGACTCGGTCTATGACCGCGTCATCATCGAATACAAGAACCCGGCCAGCGGCGACAAACTCGGCCCCAAAGCCGATTCGCCCGGCACCAAGAAGGTCGTCGAGCAGATCAAGAAGCGGTTTTACGACCTCCGCGCCGGCCAGGGGCACAAGCTGAACACGCTCTTCGGCGTCGGCGCCGATGGCCGCTACTTCGTCTTCGTCCGCTTCCGCGACGACAAGTGGCAGGTGCAGGAGCCGGTCGAGGTCAACCGCTACTCCGCCGAGCGGTTCCTCTGGGCGCTCTACAACCTCGGCCAGAAGGGGAAGCCCTTCACCGCCGAATACTTGGCGGGCGACTTCGGCTCCGAGGCGAAGCTGGCCCAGGACGGTATCCGGGCGCTCTACGAAGCGATCAAAGGGGCCGACCACCCCAAGGCACAGACCTTCTTCAACCAATGGAAAATCCTCTTCGGCGAGGTCTGCGGCTACGACGTCGATAGCCCGTCCGACAAGATCAAGAAGCTGGCCGCCTATTACGGCATCCGCGAACAGGGGCTCGCCCCAGCGGAAATGCTGTTCGCCGTCCACACCTACTACGCCGTCTTCATGAAGCTGCTGGCCTCGGAGATCGTGGCCTTCTTCCACAAGCTGCCGACGCCCCTGCAAAAGATGATCCAGGCCCCAACCAGCGCTAAGCTCAAGCGGGAAATGGAGGAACTGGAAGCCGGCTCGATCTTCCGCCACCTGAACATCACCAATTTCCTCGAAGGGGACCTGTTCGCCTGGTACTTGCCCGTCTGGTCGGATGAAATCGACGACTTGGTGCGCAAGATGGTCGCGAAGCTCGACGACTACAACCCCGGCACGATGTCGGAAGACCCCGCCGGCAGCCGCGACTTGCTCAAGAAGCTCTACCAGCAGCTCTTTCCCAAGAGCGTGCGCCACGACCTGGGCGAATACTACACGCCCGACTGGCTGGCCGAGCACGTGCTGAACGAACTGGAGTATGTGGGCGACCCCGACAAGCGGATTCTCGACCCCGCCTGCGGCTCCGGCACGTTCCTGGTGATGGCCATCGTCCGCATCCGCCGCTGGTACGACGAGCACCGCGAAAAGTGCTCCTTCGGCGAAGACGACCTCTGCCGCAAGATTCTCGCGAACGTCGTCGGTTTCGACCTGAACCCGCTGGCGGTCATGGCCGCCCGGACGAACTACCTCATCGCCATCCGCGACCTGATCGGCCACGTCGATAAGGTCGAGATTCCGATCTACCTGTGCGATTCACTGATTACTCCCTCAACCTATGGAGGTCTTTGGGCAGGGAAACTGGGCAGCGCCCGGGAGTTGAAAACAGCAGCGGCAACATTTCTCGTTCCCGCGGAGATTGCGACCAACCGTGAGGATGTTACGACCTACGCACAACAACTGGAATTCTGCGTGCGGAACGGATACTCCGAATCTGAATTCCTTGACCGCTGCCGGGATGACGGACTCGAAGTCACCAATGCAAAGATTCACACCGGACTCTACGCGGAGTTGGTCCGTCTGGACAAGGCAAACAAGAACGGTGTCTGGGCTCGCATTATTAAGAATGCTTTTGCCCCATTGTTCGTGGGCAGATTCGACTACGTCGCAGGAAATCCACCTTGGGTGAATTGGGAGAGCTTGCCTTCTGGGTATCGCGACGACACAAAGCCCCTGTGGACGAGATACGGACTGTTTACGCTCAAGGGGCACGCCGCGCGACTTGGTGGTGGAAAGAAAGATCTCGCGATGTTGTTCGTATACCTTTGCATCGACAACTATTTGGCGGAAACGGGACTGCTCGGCTTCGTCATCACGCAGACCGTTTTCAAGACGCGCGAAGCAGGCAGTGGATTTCGTAGCTTTTCGTACTCGACCAATGGCAAGACGGTCTTCCTAACGCCGATCAACGTCATCGACATGACAGAATTACATCCGTTTGAAGGAGCAACCAATCGAACGGCATCCTTCGTGTGCCGACGTTCCTCCAAACCGACCAATTGGCCTGTTAGCTACGAAAACTGGTCGCCAACTGGCGAAGAAAAGATAACCGAAAGCTCCGACTTAGAAACCGTCGTTGGCTCCGTCTCACGAATCAAGATGGGTGCAATTCCAATGTTGCCGGGCGCGGCAAGTTCGGCGTGGCTCACTGCGCCCAGGGCTGCAATTCCAGGCCTCACGAAAGTAATGGGCACGAGTCAAATCAAGGCGCACGCAGGAGTATGCACATGGATGAATGGAGTATTTTGGCTGAAGTCCGTGACATCCGCCCCACACAATCGAGTTCAGATTTCGAACTGGAACGACGTGGGCAAGATAAAGGTGGAGGCGGTCGATGCCGTGATTGAAAGTGACCTCGTCTTTCCCCTGCTGCGCGGTCGCGATGTCCACCGCTGGACGAGCAATCCATCCACCCACATTCTGCTGACGCAGGATCCCGAAACGCGCGTTGGGATTTCAGCCAGCAAGATGAAGAAGAATTTCCCTCGAACTCACGAGTATTTGCGCCAATTTGAAACTCTGCTGCGAAAGCGTCCCGGTTACAAGAAATACTTTGATCCGACAAAGGACCCGTTCTGGACGATTTACAACGTAGGGGAATACTCGCTTGCTCCGCATCGAATTGTGTTCAAGGAATTGACGGACTTCTTTCAGTGCGCGGTCGTCGAGGAATCCGAGAAGCCAGCAATCGCGGACACAAAGCTTCGGTTCATCGAGTGCGCGTCAAGCGAAGAGGCGCACCTGCTGTGCGGACTACTGAATTCGGCGCCAGCCATTCTCTTCCTGTACGCGACA
The DNA here is from genome assembly GCA_003576845.1 of Planctomycetota bacterium. Classification (GTDB taxonomy): domain Bacteria; phylum Planctomycetota; class Planctomycetia; order Pirellulales; family PLA5; genus PLA5. Next base: position 3,293 of record QEVJ01000045.1, on the reverse strand, counting down.
GCGACATGGGTCCAAACCGCCGACTACCAAGCGAGTGACATTGCTCGGGTGGCGCTTCCCAGGTACGTCGCGTCAAATCGCCTTCATCGAGCGATTGCAAAGCTATCCCGCGAATGCCACCGAGCCGCAGCGGACGACTCCCCCAAGCTAACGCCACTCGAGGAGCAGCTTAATGAAGCAGCCTGCGAACTTTGGCAGATCAGTGACTCGGAAATCTGGGCGATTACTTCTGCTCTCGATAAGTTCGGATTCTATTCTGGCGCGTCAGAATTTGAAGAAGATGACGAATAGTGTTAAACCATAAACTTCGGCCAAGTGTGCGGCTCGCTCTCGCGGCGGTTCATTGCAGTGACTAGCACTATTTCGACGGTAGCGTTCACCGAAGGCGACCTCGTGCGGAGCACGAATGCGCTGTACGTACCGTTCGGCATCGGCCGGATTCAGAAGGTGAAGGGTCCGCAGGCAAAGGTGGAGTTCAACCCGTCGGTCTTCATGAGCCCGCCGTACCGGTCGGAGAACAAGATTCTCCAGCTCGGCGAGTGCGAGCGGGTCGAAACGCCCTTGGAGCGGGCGGCCCGCGGGCAGTGGGATGAAGCACGGCGGTTCGAATTGCGGATGCTGGCGGCGCGGTTCCTGACCGGCAACGTCGGCGGGCAGCTTTCCAACGCCCGAACGGAAATTCTGCCCCACCAGATTTTCGCCGCCCACCGGGTCGTCAGCGCCGAGCGGCGGCGATTCCTCCTGGCCGACGAAGTCGGCCTGGGCAAGACGATCGAAGCGGGCATGATCTGGCAGGCCCTCACGCAGCGCGGCCAGGCCCGGCGGACGCTCATCATCACGCCGGCCGGGCTCACAGCCCAATGGCAGGAGGAAATGCAGGACAAGTTCCGGGCCAATTTTGAGATTTTCGGCCGCGACTTCCGTGCGGTGAACCCGCGCATCTGGGACCTCAAGGCCCAGGCCATCGCCTCGATCGACACGCTCAAACGGCCGGAGCACAAGCGGATCCTGCTCGAAAACCGCCGCTGGGACCTGATCATTTTTGACGAAGCGCACAAACTGGGCGCGACCGACTATGGCGGCGCCGGCAAGGTCGAGCGGACGCAGAACTATCGCCTGGCCGAGGAGGTCCGCGACCGTCAGTATTGCGACGCGCTGCTGCTCCTCACCGCCACGCCCCACCAAGGAGACGAAAACCACCAGCGATTTATCCACCTGCTGCGGCTCTTGGACGACAACATCGACTTTAGCAGCCTCGATGAAGTGCCGTTATTCGCCGGGCAGGGAAGAAAGTTCACGGACCTCGTGATCCGCACGCCCAAGAAGGCAGTCACCGATGCCAAGGGGCGCACCGTCTTCGTCGGACGGCAGACGCACCGGATGCCCTTCAAGATGTATGCCGATGAAGCCAGGTTCTATAAGGCCGTCGAACAGTACATCCAGCAGGGTTACAAGTCGCTCGACCGCCTGAACGACTCCATGCAAAAGCGGGCCGCCGGCTTTTTGCTCACTACATTTCAGAAGCTCAACGCCAGCTCCACCGCCGCGATTTCCGCCGCCCTTCGCAGCCGGCGATCGAAACTCAAAGGGCAGCTCGCCGAATCGCAGAAGGAGGACGACGACGAACGGGAATTTGCCGACGAGCGATATGAAGGGGAATTCGCCGAGCGCGAAGGCTGGCGAACGGATGCCGAGATCGTCGAGGACGAACTGGCGACGCTCGAAGAACTGCTGAAGCTGCCGGTCAAGCGCGACCGGAAGTTGGACGAGCTGGTCAAGCTGATCGACCATATCGCGGAGGAGAGCCCGCGCGGCGAGCGCGAGAAAGTGTTGATTTTCACGGAGTATCGCAAGACGCAGGAGCACCTGGTTGAGGAATTGGAGAAGCGCTACGGCAAGGGCTGCGCCGCGGTCATTCACGGCGGAATGAAGCTGGAGCGGCAGTACGAATCGCAGGAAACCATCGATGCCGTATGGGCTCCGTTCGGCAAGGATGGGGCGCTCGTCGCTCCCACGACGAAACGCACCAGCCAGCGACTCTTCCGCGACCACGAGAAGGTGCGGTTCCTTGTTTCGACCGAGGCCGGCGGCGAGGGCATCAATCTGCAGTTCTGCCACATCTGCATCAATTACGACCTGCCCTGGAACCCGATGCGGGTCGAGCAGCGCGTCGGCCGCGTCTATCGCTTCGGGCAGAAGCAAGTGGTGCAGGTCTATCACTTCTTCAACGAAGGGACGATCGAGGACAAGGTCCATGCTTACTTCGCCAACCGCATCCGCAAGGCAGCGGGGGCGATCGCAAAGGTCACGGGCGAGAATCCCGAGGAGATCGAGGCCACGCTGCACGGGCAGCTCGAAACGGAGATCGACCCGGCCAGCGTCTATAAACGGGCGATGGTTGAAGGGAACCTCAACAAGCAGTCGCAGGCAGACATTGACGCGGCAGTACAGCGCGCCAAGCAGGCCTATGAAATCGCCACGCGGAGCCTGTTCCGCGACGTATCGAGCTATTCGTTCGACAACTACCAGCGCGAGCTGGCCACCGACCTGACGCTGAATGATCTGGCCCGCTTCACCGAGCGGTTCCTCGCCATGCATCGCCGCCAGGTGCAGCGGAAAGGGGAGTTTGTCGAGTTTCTCGTGCCGGAGGTGCTGAAGCCCTACGACGTGGGCGAGCGGCTGAATCTCGGCACATTCAGCCGCGAATTGGCGATTGCCCGATCGGACGCCGAATTTCTCGCCTTGGGGCATCCCTTCGTCGATGCGATGCTGCAATACATCGGCTCGTACGACTTCGGCGGCCTGACCGCCAGCCGGGCCATCCCATCGCCACAGCTCAAAGGCAAGAGCGGCTACCTGTTCGTCTTCGTCGTCCGCCAGCGGATCACTCGCGAGGATGGCGACGAATGCCTGTTCCGCTTCGAGTCCGTCTTCGTCGATTCTAGTGGTCAGATCGATGCCGTCGCTGCGCATGCAGCGGTCGTCGGCGAAGCAAGCGGCGAATCCCCAAGTGCGGCCAGCCGCTCTCCGGCCCAGGCCTTAGAAACAGCCCGCCGACACCTCGAAGCGAAGGCGGAGCTGTGGTGGGACGACGAAGTCGAATTCGTCGGCCTGAGCTGGACAGAATTCGTCTGATTCAGCTCACCTTCGACAATGTACACCCCGCAAGAGCGGTCTGCGATCCTATCCCCGGCGGTGGGCGCATGCGACGGAGTGGCCGAGAAACCCCTTCAGCGCCCCTCGCGCGCCCGCGCCCGAGACGCCGCCGAGGGCGGAAACACCCCCGAACGCGC
>QEVJ01000226.1 GCA_003576845.1 Planctomycetota bacterium | reverse complement strand
ATTGCCTACGCGAAGCGGAAGTACCTGAAGCTGACGGTCGAATAGCCGACGCCGAAACGCCCTGGCGGGCGTCGTCCGCGGGTGGTTCCGCGGGCCTGATGATGGCAGCCGTTCCATCCGCAACGATTCCACGAGGAGTTCGTATCATGTCGACAACGAAGACCAAGAAGACCGCCGCCACCAAGACGACCAAGGCCGCGAAAGCCAAAGGCAAAAAGGCGAAGTCGCCCACCGCCGGCGCGCCGGCAACGTCTGCCAAGGCGAAAAAGGCCAAGGCCGGCGGCAAGCTCAGTGCATTGGACGCTGCCGCGAAGGTGCTCGCCGACTCGGCCGAGCCGATGACGACCCGCGAGATGATCGAGGCAATGGCGGCCAAGGGTCTGTGGACCAGTCCGGGCGGGGCCACGCCCGAGCGGACTTTGTATTCGGCGATACTCCGCGAGCTCAATCTCAAAGGCGCAAACGCCCGGTTCGTCAAAACGGAACGCGGCAAGTTCGCGGCCAAGAAGTAAGCGAGGCCAACGATGGAAACGCGACCGCTTACCCACGACGACTACGCCGACGAGGCGGAATCCGCGGAGCGCGCCGAGGCTTGGCCGCAGGCATCCGCGCTGTGGATTCGCGCCGCCGAGGTCTGCGCCGATGTCGAGCAGCGGAACCGATACCTCGACGCGGCCGCCAAGTGCGACCGTGAGGTCGAGGTTGACGAGCTGCTCGCGGGCATCGCCGAGCGCGAACTGCGGCTGCCGACGCTCGACGTGCGTGGCTCCGACAGGCTCGACTTCCACGAGGTCGGCGTGACCGCACTGCGCCGGACGCTGCGGCTGGCCTACCGGGCTGGCCGCGACGCCGCGAAGTAACCGAACCAAACGTCCCCCCAACGCCCACGACGCCCAACGTCGGGGCGTCTTCTCGTGGCTGGCCCCGCTAGCCAACCCGCCCCGCCGGCCGCAACACGGCGCAAACGTCGCGGCGTCGGGCGAACCCGGCCCGACCGCCACGCCCGCCGTCGTCATCGACCGTTGGCGAGCTAAGGCAGTTCCGTCGGTTTCTCGGCAAAGTTCTTCGGCGATTATGTCGCCGTCCCGCTTGATGTTTTCGCGCCCGCCGTGCTGATGGTGGAGTCGAACGCGGGCATCGCGCCCGCGACGATCTTTGGCAATCGGGAGAACGATCATGAGCAAGAAATGCATTGCGTGTCCACGCGACCGCAGCGTCTCGGTCGACGAGCCGGGCGTGCCCCAGTTGTGCCGGTCGTGTTGGGACCGCGCCGGCCAGCGCATTCGTGTCGGCAGCCGCGTGGTCGCGACCGAGGACGATACGAGCGTCGGCGTCGTCCGCAAAATCGAGGACGGCAACATCGCCGTGATCGACTGCGACGACGGCGGCGAGGCGTGGATTCCCACGCCGCTGCTCGTCGTCGTGAAGAAGTAGCCGCTCACAACCAACGCCCCGCGCTGACCACGTAGGGGCGTTTTCTTGTTCGGGGCGTTCATGCCGCTGCCTCCACGGCGGCGTGCCGCTGTGCCTTGCGGCCGGTGAACCGTTCGTAGCGCTGGACGATGACATCGCAATAAAGCGGGTCGAGCTCCATCAAGAATGCCTTGCGGCCGGTTTGCTCGGCGGCGATGAGCGTGCTGCCACTGCCGCCAAAGAGATCGAGGACGTTCTCGCCGGGCCGCGAGGAATACTGCATCGCGCGGACGGCAAGCTCGACAGGCTTCTCCGTCAAATGGACCATCGACTGCGGATTCACCTTCTTTACCGACCAGACATCGACGGCGTTGTTCGGACCGAGAAAGACGTGCGCGGCACCTTCGCGCCAGCAGTAGAAGCACCATTCGTGGTTGCCCATGAAATCCTTACGGGTCAGAACGGGGTGCTCCTTGACCCAGATGATCGCCTGCGAGAAGTACAGCCCGTGGCGTTTGAGAACCGGCGGGTAGTTCGCACAGTTCGCATACCCGCCCCAGCAATAGAGCGCCCGGCCCGGCAGCAGCACGCGAGCGATATTCCCGAACCATGCGTCGAGCAGCTTGTCGAACGCTTCTTCCGACACAAAGTCGTTCGCCAGCGGCCGGTCTTTGGGGCGAAGCTTCTTTTGTGTCGGTTTCGCCTTGCCGGGATGCCGCGCCACGTCCAGACCCTGGTGGTGCGTCGTCCCTTGGAACGACGACAAGCCGGCGGCGATGGCGTTGTTCGATCGCGGCTCGACTTTCACGTTGTACGGCGGGTCCGTGTTGACGAGGTGGATCGGTTGGCCGTCAAGCAAGCGGTCAACGTCGTCGGCCTTGCTGCTATCGCCGCAGAGCAACCGGTGGTTGCCGAGCACCCACAGATCGCCCGGCCGCGTCTCCGCCTCGTCCGGCGGCGCGGGCACGTCGTCCGGATCGCACAACCCGTCCGCGACGCCTGGATCGAGCAGCTTGGCGAGTTCGTCCTGGTCAAAGCCGAGCAAGCCGAGGTCGTAATTCGCCGCTTGCAATTCGCCGAGTTCAATCGGCAGCAGGTCGTAGTTCCATTCGGCCAGCGACGCTGTTTGGTTGTCCGCGATGCGATACGCCTTGATTTGCTCCCGCGTCAGGTCGGTGGCGACGTGGACCGGCACTTTTTCGAGGCTCAGTTTTTGCGCCGCCTTCCAGCGGGTGTGGCCACAGATGATCACGCCGTCGGAATCGACGACAATCGGCTGGCGGAACCCGAACTCGCGGATTGACTTGGCGACGGCATCGACGGCAGCATCGTTGATCCGCGGGTTCTTGTCATAGGGCCGGATGTCAGACACATTGCGTAGTTCGACCTTCATGATTCTCGCCTCAATCAGTTCCGGAATTGGAGATGCCAATGGACGAAGCGTTTATGGCTACGATGAAGCGGCACGTGGCTCACCTCAGCGTCGGGGCCTCAACCGTCCGCGGACAACGAACGAAAGGGCTTGTCGGCGCAGCCCGCAGTGCGCTTTGTGCGGTCGACCTGGCCAGGTTTGCCGTCAAACAACGAAACATCTTCGATCGACGACTCGACGACGCCACCGAGGTCGTATCGCGGCGCCTGCCACAATCGGCGCGATCCTGGGGGCTTTCCCGAAAGATCACCAACATCTTCTTACGACTGGCCCTCTACAATCGCTTCCTGTGCGAACACTACGACTTGCATCGCGCAGAAGCCTTCTATGAAGTGGCCCTTGATTCGATTGTGGCCAAGTGCATCAAGCGGCGATCCGAAGGGTATCCCCTACCGACTTGGCCGGGCGTGAAACACTTAACCGCCGACGTGAGCAAAGTGTTCCAGCAGCGAGCCTCAGAGATCGCTGACGAGAAAGGTATCTTCCGTGTCCACTTGGACATGATCTTTTGGACGGAGCGAGAGTAATTCGGACAAGCGCAACAAACTGTGCCCTGTAAGGCGCTTGTTCCCGTCGCCATCAGGAGAGGGGAAGGCGGGGAAGTACCTAATCGTCGTCGCGTTCAGTTTTCGCTCGGCGCCGGCAGTTTCCACGGAAAGCCCGCGGATACACTTGACTCAAGTGGCTGATGGCGGCCGCACCAATCGCCGACGAGCACTTCGGGGAACCGGCCGCGCGAACGATCGAACGCGCTCGCCGCCGGCGGCGCGACGCGACATTCGCCAAGCTGGCCATCGCCAGGGACGAAGAAGCGACAGGTCTGACATCGTGGTTGGGCCATGCTTCTCTCCGATGGATGCGAGCCAAGAGTCGAGTCGTGAATCATTTGCCTGGTGGGACTGATGGGACAAAGGTGCCGGCCAAGATCGCGCTGGTGATGGTGGTGGTGGGCCGCCTATATATATAGGCGGTCCCACCACCATCACCCGGTGCCGGGACTGGTTGGACTGTCCCAGCATGTCCCACCAGTCCCACCATGCCCGATGAGCCGCCAGGCCGGCTCGCGACGGGTGTGTTTTTGGACCGTGCAGCGCTCGACCAACATCTCCATTTCGAGCTGCTCAAGTTGGTCTTGAATGACCCGCCCGCTGACGCCGGCCGCTTCGCGCAACACGCGCGGCGTCTCGCCATCGGGATACTGGTGCAGTGCCCGCAGCACGGCCTCGCGGTTGCGATCGTCACGCACTTGCTGCGAGCGCTGTTTGCGAGTTTCCTGGGCCTCAATGGAATGCGACTCGCGCTCGGTGTAAGCCTCGCCGGTCGTGAGGATCTCCACATCCCAACGACGTCCCCCCTCGTCCTGGCGCGTGCCTTCGTCGATGTTGAGTCCCCAGTTCGCGCTATGGCCTGCGCTTCCGCCGACTGACATCCACAACTCGTGATGCCCGCCGCGATCGGGGTCGTAGCGCACGCGGCGGTTGAGCAGAATCCATTGGCGCACGAACTCCTGAAATCCGGCCCACGCGATGTTTTCAAGTTCGGCCGGCTCGTAGGGATCGGCGACGCCCTTCTTGAGGTGGTGGCACAACAGCGGCGTGATGCCCGTCTGCTGCGCCAAGTCGGCGAGTGACTTGAGCAGCGAGCCGACGACGAACAGATTGCCGGCGTCGTCGCCGATACTCGTCATCATCAAGTACGTCGGATCGAGGATCAGCACTTCGAGGGCGTGGCGTTCGATGAACGCTTTTAACGCGTCGGTGTGCAGCACGTTGCCGAGTTGCGGCACATCAAAACACCAGAACGCGTTCTCGCAGTCTTCGAGCGTAAAGTCCTTCGACTTGGCGATGCGGCGAGCCGTCTCCTGAATCGTGGCCGCGCCCGATTCGCCGGACATGACGCCGACGCGCGTCGGCTTGGCGACCGCAAAGCGATTCAAAAAATATCCTCCCTGCGCGAGCGAGATCGCCAGGTCGACGCTGATGTTCGTCTTGAGTGTTTTCTTGGGCCCCGCGAGTACGCCGGGCTGCCTCTGCACCAAAATGCCGTCGATGAGGTAGTTCAACTCGTACTTGGCCGTGGCCAACTCCTTTGATGTGATACCGAGAAACGCAAGAGACGGTTTGTCGGCGGATTTTCCCTTCATCTGCGACCAGTGGTCCTCGACCACGGCCACGGTGATTTGATCCGGTTCGTAGCGCGCCACGCTCGCCGCGATGCGTTCGACTTCGTCGGCGTCAAGCGGCGGCGAACAGCGCGTGTTGTTCGTGACGTGCAGCGCGGCGACGATCTCGGCCTGCGCCATGCCGACGCGCCGCATCGTGCCCGCCAGGCGCGCGAGCGTGGCGTTGCGTTGGCCATCGGGGATCGTGTTCGCCTCCGCCGCACCGGACGCAACGTGGGCCGCCGTGGGCGGCGACGCGGCCAATTGGTCGAGCGCTTCGACGAACCACGCCGGCGGCTCGGGCAGACGATCGGGCGGCGCGTCGAGCGCCATGTCCTCGGCCCAGCGGTAGGTTTTGCCGCCGGCCAACACGGAAGGCGGCACGACCGCGTAGCCGCCGTTGGCGCGAACGTCGACGTGCGGCGCGAGGCGGCCGGCGTGACCGCGGTATTCTCCTTGTGCGGGTTGTCGAAAGTAGTAATGCCGTCCGCCGCTGGCGGTTCTGCACAACGGCGCCACGGCCAGATCGAGCGCGCGGTCCGTCGTGAGCCACTCGTTGGCATCGCCATCGACATCGAGAACGATCAGGCCATCGGTGGCGATCGCCACGTTGGCGGATGGATGAAAGTGCCACCACGATTCGATCACGCCGACGTCGGTCGAGGCATCGTGGAAGCCGCGCTCGGTGAGCGGTTCTTTGGAACCTGGCGCGCACGGGAATACGCGATACCCCAATTCGGCATACCGCAGCGCGGCGGCGAACAACGGGTTCATCTGCGCTCCTTAGCGCTGCGCCTCGCGTCGCGATAGCCGAGGCGCCACAACACGCGCGCCGCATCGGCCGCGAAGCGCTCGACGAAGCTTTCGTCAATGTGCCAGCCGGCGGCGTGGACGAGCTCGTGAATCAGAACTTCGAGCCGCTCCTCACCGCGGAGACCGGCCGCGACGCGGATTTCCTTCGCTCGGCGGTCCGGCGCGTCGCAGTCGCCGCGGTTTGCGCCGAGGTTGAGCACAAACCGCAGCCGCCAGCGTTTGCCGAGCATGCGGACCTGCATGGTTGCTCCTTTGGCCCAAGCGTCGGAATGTCTATCGCTGTGGTAGAAATTGGCTTCGCCTGGCGCCGCGCATATATAAGGAATGCCCGCCAAACGAGCCAAAGCGACGCAAACCGTTTCCCCAAAACGCCTTACAAGGCAAAGCGGCCGTTTTTGCGCCCCTCGGCGGCAGCAAGCGCCTTCGGGTCGAGTTCGATGACGGGCATGCCCCACTGGCGGGCGAGCGCTATCTCGGCACGGACACCGACACTTCGCTCCCAGCCGGGAAGCCGCAGTAGGACGAGCGCTTCGCATTGCAGCAGGTATTCCAGGTCGACGGCGCGCCAGAATTCCCACGACGTCGGCAGCCCGTGCTGCGCAATCGGATGGCTGTGCGCGACGGGCGAAAACACGGGGATGCCGCAACGCATCAGCGTCGCGGCGGCGCGACATGCTTGTTGGAAGCGAACTTCGCGCACCGTCGCATCAGGATGGCCGTAGGGACTGGCCAGATAGATCATGGTTGCTCCACGTGATTGGTAAGCAGCTCGACGAGCTGCGTGCTCACACCGGCCGGCGGCCGATCGTCGATCAGATTGCCCGTCGCCATCGCGTCGAGCAGGATTCCCAGGCACGCGCGTGCATGGGCCAGGTGCGAGACGCCGCTTTCCCGGTCGTCGTCACAGCCGTCGAACCATTGCAGCAAGTGTCGCCGCGCGGCCGCGACGTAAACCGATGCCTTGACCTTCGAGCCGCGCCAATTGAACGCGCCGTATTTGTTGGCCCCCAGCGCCATGACGGCGCTTTCGAGCAATTCGGCCGCCGGCGGGATCAGGTGCAAGGGCGGCTTGCGCGCGCCGATGCGATCCTTGGGATTGGCGCCGTCGGGCGGCGGCTCGTAGATTCGCACGTCGGACATGGATCGTTCTCCGTTAGCCTTCGCCCGCGCTGCAGCGACAATCGACCAGCGGTTCGCGGCAGTCAGGACATTCGGCGTCGTGTTCCGTTTCGTCGGGCATCGATCACCTCGCGGGTAAGAGCCACGGTTCCCACACGGCCCGTTCGCCGTGAATCACGACGCCGCAGCCCAACAGCGGCTTCGCCGTGACCGCGCGGCCAT
>QEVJ01000225.1 GCA_003576845.1 Planctomycetota bacterium | reverse complement strand
ACGGTGCCGCCGGGAGCGCCGGCGCCGAGCGTGGCGGCACGGACGACGTTTTGAATTTGCGTTTGATTGAGCGCGTAGTTGAACGCGGCGACTTCGTCGATGTCGCCGGTGAAGAAATTGCCCGTGGCATCGAACACGCCGTTGCCGCCGATGCGGAATCCGTTACCGGAGCTGCCGTAGTTGTTCGTGGCGGCGTTTACCGTGCCGGCGAGGTTGCCGTCGAAGTAGATGCGGAGGGCGGTTCCGTCGCCGACGGCGGCGATGTGGTGCCATTCGTTGCGCGGGAAGGAATAGTTGACGTTGAGCGAACCGCCGCCGGGGGTCCAGATTTGGACGGTGTTGGCCGCGCCGTCGATGAAGCCGAATTCGATGGCGTCGTTCTGGCCGAAGAGGCCGACGCGGGTGGCGGTGAAGGCGGCGGGGCGAATCCAACCCATTACGCTGAACGCGGAGAGGTTGCTCATGAAACTGCCGGCGCCGACGTCGAGGGCGTCGTTGGTGCCGTCGAAGTTCATGGCCGAGTTCGTCGCTTCGAAGCCGGGAAACGCGACGGGGAGCGTCGAGGGACGCGGGCCGGGAACGTTGAGGTTCGCCGTGCCGGCGACCGTGCCGTTGGCGGCAACGCCGAGCGTTCCGAGATTGGCGACGGAGACGCCGGAGGTTTCGGTCATCCGCCAATAGCCGAGCGGGTTGAGGGCGAGCGTGGCGGCTTGGGGGCTGACGGTTTCGCTCAAGCCGGTGTCGTAGCCGAAGGGACCGGGCAGGATTCCGCCCGCGCCGAGCCAGCCGACGTCGTCGAACTCGGGCGTGTTCCAGGCGGCGGGGAGCGGGTTGGCCGGGTTGGGGACGAGGGCCGCGGCGGGAGCGCCTTGGTCGAGAATCGGCGACGTTTCGACGGTCGTGCTCAAGCCGTAGGAGACGTTCGGCATCTGCTGCGGATACGTGACGGACGAAGCGAGCGTATCGTCGGGGCGGACGAGCGCCAGGTATTCGCCTTCGCTGGCGAGGCCGAAGTTGGTGTGGAGTTCCGCTCCGGCGGTCGCGCGGTCCTTGCTCGACGCGAAGACGGTGAGAAACGCGCCGGGCGCGAGGTCGACGCTCGGGAAGGTCCACTGGTCGAGGTCGCCGTCGTTGTCGGTGAGATGCCAGCCGGCGAGATTTACGGGTGCGTCGCCGTCGTTATAGATCTCGATCCAGTCGGAGTAGTCGCCGTCCTCGTCGGTGAGGATCGAGTTGTTGTTGGCCATGAACTCGGTGATCACCGGACCGCCGTTGAGCGCGAGGCGGGCTTCGAGCGACTCGATGCGGCCGAGCGGGCGGGGGCGGCGAGTGCGGCGAGTGCCGGTGCGAGCGATGTTGTGGCAGGACGAACGGAGCGAGCGAAGTGGTTTGCGCATGGCCAGAGGACTTGCTGGGGAAGTCGAGGTGCGAGGGCGTTGTCGATAGACCGCGAGCGGACCGGCCCGCGCTTGCGGGCCGAGCGTCGCCGACTACCGGGGCAGACATCGCGCACGGAGGCGCTGGTGGGTCACGCCCGGCGATGCGTCCGAAGGAAATGAATCTCGGCGACGCCCCGCCGTGCGGGCGCCGAAGTGCGGATAGGACCGGTTAACCGGGTTCTAACATATCTTGAACGGCAGGAGAGAACAAGAAATTTCTGCGGTTTTTGGCGGGAAGTAGTGCTGGGGAGGGAGTCGGGATTTGGGAGTCGGGGTTCAGGAGTCGGGGGTCAGGATTCGGGATTCAGGATTCGGGATTCAGGATTCGGGATTCGGGGGGCGTCGGTTTCTCGCTCATCGGGTTCATTGGCGTCGGGTTTGTCGGCTGCGGGTTCGTCTTCGTGCGGAGGCCAGAGGATCCAGTCGCCATCGGGGGGCGGTAGGTGGTCGTTGAATTGCGAGGCGCGGTAGCCCAAGTAATCCTCGTCTGGCGAAGGAGGCGTGCCGCCGTCGTCGTCGAGGTCGGCGCCGACGGAGTAGACGATCGGTTGGTTGCCGATGAGTTTGTAAAGAAGCGGCTTGCCGGTGAACTGGTCGATAGAGACTTTCGTTAGGATTTCGGAATTGAGTTCGTTAAGCGACGTAGGCCATTTGCCGTGCGTTCGCCGATGGCTATGCAATGCCAGGGCGATCAGGAGTGCACCCAGGTCCTGTTTCCGGCGCGAGTCGGAGTTGTGCCGCATTGAAACGATGTCGATTTTGCTGAGACTCTGGATGCCGCGCCATTGGTCGTACACGCGGTACACGGGATTTTCGTCCACGAAACCTCGCATCGCCGTCTTTCGTTCCCAGGATGGAAGCGCGAGGATTCGTTCCGCCCCGGAAAGGTATCGGTCGCTCGCGGCTTCGAGTTCTCGACGATCCGGTACGACAAAGCACGCCCAGAACGGGGCGCGAATGTGGTCCCAATGTTTCTTGAGGCGGTCCTGTTCGTCGTCGTCGTCCTCGCCGACAAAGGATTCGTCTCCCCAGGCGCTGTGGAGCGCATAAACGCCGTTGCCGGCGCCGTCGTCGGTGTATTGGCGCTGAATGAAGTCGGCAATAAACAGACGCTCGCGGTCGGCGCGAAAGGCCGGTAAGTCGCGATCGAGAGTTGCCTGGAGACGCGTCGCTAGCGATTTGAGGTCTTCGGGTTCGAAGACAGTGGGCGAGTCGTCGAGGACATCATAGATTGCGCGTACAACGATTTGGCATGCCACGTCCGCGACCAGATCGTCCGCACTGAGGTTGCTCGCTGAAATCTGGTCATCGAAGTCGAACAGCGCGTGCAGATTCGCGAGAAGTCGCGGACCGTCCCCTTCCGATGCGGCCAACGTCGCATCGTTTTCGAAGGCACGGAGAATAATGAGCAAACCACCGTAATGTTGAAGCACCCGGCCCCAGAGCGAAGGATTGTCGTCGTCTGGAGGCAAAGTCTCTTCCTCGCCCTCGTCCGAGGGTTCGTGCCGGGCACGCCACGCGGCGTCAGCGGGATCGCGTACCTCTTGGTACAATACGCCTAGCGGGCTGATTCCTGCCGCTTCGCGGAGCATCTCGATTGCTTTGGCATTTCGCTTGAGGTACGCGGCGGTGGCGGGCCAGTCCTTTTCGCCGGGCTTGTCGGCGAACTCGTTGTCTTGGCGTTGTTCGAGCACTTCGAGCGCGCGGCGGTAGTGTGTCCAGGCTCGTTTTTCGGGCGGGATTTTTAGGGTGGGGGCGTTGAGTTCGGCGGTGCAGTTGCGGGAGAGTTTTGGCGTCTGGCGGTAGTACCAGATGCAGAGGCCGGCGTAGGCGACGGCGAGGAGGGCGACGAGCGCGACGGTGAACTTGAGGGCGCGACGGAGAACGAGGCGACGTCTAGGTCTGTCGCCGGGGGCGGGCGCGGGGGTGGCTGCCGTTGCGGTGGTTGTCAGGCTCATGGTGCTACGGACCTCCGGCGAGGACGCCCAGGGGGGCGAGGATGGCGACGATGAGGATGACGAAGAGTACGAGGGCGATCGCGCCGCCGGCGAGGCCCATCACGATGGCTTGGGTCCAGCCGGCGTCGAAGACGTATTTGTAGGCGAGGGCCAGGGCGCCGATGCCGAGGATGCCGTTGCCAAGCGGGAGGCTGACGAACGTGTAGACGGCCGCGACGATCAGGTAGCGGAGGTAGAAGTCGAAGAACGTCCAGTCGTCGGGGCCTTCGACGTCAAAGCTGTCGGTGAGCTTGCCGAGGGCGAGCGTGAGGGCGGCGAAGACTAGCGCGGCGAAGGCGGTGAAGGCGAGGCCGACGAGAATGAGGATGAGCCAGGTCATGGATTGGGTTGGGGGTTTGGGGCGTGGCGCGGGTGGGAGACCGCGCCACAGCGGCACGCCGGGGGCTGCGTCACAACGGGGCGTTCAGCATAGCGGGGGCGGTGCTTAGACGGCAAATTCTGGGGCGGAATTTGGCTTGTGGGCGAGCCAATCGTTGGATAGGTTGTGGTCGCTGGGCGGCGTTTGCGTAGGATTTCGTTGTGGCGGCTTGGAATGATCCGCAGGTGGCGCAGATTTTTGCAGATTTGGGCGGAATGGGGCGAGCGGGGGCTGACCACGGATTTCACGGATGTGCACGGATGGGGCGCGGCGGAGGGACGCGGCAGGGAAAAAAGGTTGAGAAAGTTTGCGTTTTGGGGGTTTTTTGGGGTTTGTGCTTGGCGGATTTGCGGGTCCAAGAGAGGGAGTTATTGAACGTTACCCCCGCGATTCCACGGGATTTTGTTCAATAACCGTGGGCGATCGGGTGTAAGGATTTTTGAGCGTGGGCGGCGGTTCGGCACTGGCGTAGCCAGTGCCACCCCGCGAAGAATGAGACTCAGGGGAGTTATTCGACATGGAACGGGAATTGTTGGATCGGGTGGAAGCGGTGCAGGGTCGGTTGGCGCTGTTGCGGGACTCTCTTTGACTACGACCGCAAACTTTCGCAGATGACGGCGTTTGAGGAGCGGATGGCCGCGCCGGATTTCTGGAACAATCAAGAGGCGGCGCAGGAAACGCTCGCGAAGATGAAGGCGCTGGCCGCGGTCGTGAAGCCGGCGCAGGAGACGGTGCGGGCTTGCGACGATCTGGCGGCGCTGGCGGAAATGGCCGAGGAAGACGAGAGCTTTGCCGAGGAATTGGCGAGCGAAGTCGAGCGGCTGGAGAAGCGGCTGGAGGAGCTGGAGCTTAAAGCGCTCTTGAACGGTCCGCACGATGGGGCGGCGGCGATTCTGACGATCAACGCCCGCGACGGCGGCATCGACGCGAACGATTGGGCTCAGATGCTGCTGCGGATGTATTGCCAGTGGGCGTCGAAGAACGGCTACGAGGTCGAAGAAGTCGACCGGCAGGACTGCGACGAAGCGGGCATCAGCAGCGCGACGATCATCGTGCGCGGGCCGATGGCGTATGGATACTTGAAGGGTGAGACGGGGATTCATCGGCTCGTGCGAATTAGCCCGTTCAATGCGGACGGGAAGCGGCAAACGAGCTTTGCGGCGGTGGATGTGTCGCCGGAGATCGTCGACGACGCGGAGATCGAGATCGACGACGCGGACATCCGCGAGGACGTGTTTCGGGCGAGCGGCGCGGGCGGGCAGCACGTCAACAAGACGTCGAGCGCGATTCGGCTGACGCACATTCCGACGGGGATCGTGGTGCAATGTCAGAACGAGCGGAGCCAGCACAAGAACCGGGCGACGGCGATGAAGATGCTCCGCGCGCGGATGGCGCGGATCGAGGAAGAGAAGCGCGAAGTCGAGCAGGCGACGAAATACAAGGAGCGGGCGAAGGTCGGCTTCGGGTCGCAGATTCGTAATTACTTTTTGCATCCGGACCAGCGGGTGAAAGACGCGCGGACGGGGTATTACATGGGGAGCTTTCACGCGGTGCTGGATGGGGATATTCAGGGGTTTTTGGATGCGTTTTTAAGGTGGCGCGTGGGGCAGGAGGTGGCGCAGGGGTAGGGGCTGGGGATTGGAGGTTAGAGGTTAGAGGTTCGGGATTTGAGATTTGAGACTTGAGACTTGAGACTTGATAATACGGCGGATGGGTTGCATTGGGCGGGTATGTGGTTTCCGGCTACTAACCTCCAACCTCTAACCTCCAACCTCTGACCTCTTCCAGCCGTGGACCAGACCGAAACATTCCGGTTGCTGGGCGTTTCTTTGGTGTTGGGCCTGCTCGTTGGGTTGCAGCGGGAGTATGCGGATTCGCCGCTGGCTGGGTTGCGGACGTTTCCGCTCGTGACGCTGCTGGGGAGCTTGGCGGCGCTCTTGGTCGACGTTGCCGGCGGATGGGCGATTGCGGCGGGGCTCTTGGCGCTGGCCGCGGTGGTGGGCGTGTCGAACGAGATTCGCTCGCGGGCGGGCGAACACGGCGTTGGGATCACGACCGAGGTTGCGATCCTGGTCATGTTCCTCGTGGGGGCGTATGTCATCTTGGGCCACTGGGTGGTGGCGGTGGCGGTCGGCGTGGCGGTGGCCGTGCTGCTACAATTCAAGGTCGAGCTGCACGGGATCGTCGATCGGCTGGGCGATGCGGACGTGCGGGCGGTGATGACGTTTGCGCTGATCTCGGGCATCGTGCTGCCGGTGCTGCCCGATCAAACGTTCGGGCCCTTCGACGTGCTGAACCCGTTTGAGATTTGGCTGATGGTGGTGCTGATCGTCGGCATCACGCTGGCCGGATATGCGTGTTACAAGCTGTTCGGTGCGCGGGCGGGATTGCTCTTGGGCGGCGTGTTGGGCGGAGCGATTTCGAGCACGGCGACGGTGGCGAGCTATTCGCGGCGGACGCGCGCGCAGCCCGACGTGGCGCGGGCGTCGGTCGTCGTGATTGGGATTGCGTCGGCGGTGGTGTTCGTGCGGGTGCTCGTGGAGATTGCCGCGGTGTCGCCGAAGCTATTGCCGGTGGCGGCGGCGCCGCTGGCGATTCTCGGGTTGGCAACGCTGGCGCCGGCGCTATTGGCGTTTGCGCGGGTGCGGCGAGATCCGCAGCCGATTCCCGAGCAGAAGAACCCGACGGAGCTGAAGGCAGCGCTGGTGTTCGCGGCGATTTACGCGGCGGTGACGTTCGCGCTCGCGGCGGCGAAGCATTGGCTCGGGCCGCAGGGGTTGTACGTCGTCGCGGTGTTGTCGGGTTTGACGGACATGGACGCGATTACGCTGTCGACATCGCGGTTGGTGGAGCACGCGGAGAGCGAGTCGGCGCTTGCCCCGGAGGTCGCGTGGCGGTTGATTGCGGTGGCGGCGATGTCGAACCTGGTGTTCAAAGGGATCATGGCGGCGGCGATCGGGAACCGGCGGTTCGCGGGGATGGCAGCGGGAGCGTTTGCCGTGCCGGTGCTGGTGGGCGTTGGGTTGGTGTTGGCTTGGCCGGAGTGAAACGGCGTATGGCGCGGGCGATGAACCGCAAAGGCGCAGAGACGCAGAGATTGTAGACGGCGGCCGCTGGCGCGATCAAATCGCGCTAAGCGGGCAGTGGATAGTGGATAGTGGGCAGGGGAAAGAGAGAATCTCCGACGGGAGAGGACCATAGAGCGCGGGTTGCAACTTTGACTCTCTCCGTCCACTATCCACTGCCCACTTTGCAGTAGAAATTCGTTTGCAATCGACACCCACTTTGCGTCCCTGCGCCATCGCGGTTTATTCACTGGGCGAGAATGTCAGCGGCGAAACTCGGCGTGGCAGTCGTTGCAGGATTGGTCGAGGTTGCGGACGGCTTCGGTTAGATTGGCGGCGCCGTCGTGGGCGGCGAGGTTGAGGTTGGCAGCGGTCGTAG
>QEVJ01000044.1 GCA_003576845.1 Planctomycetota bacterium | reverse complement strand
TAAAGCGTCTACGAGTTCTCGACATCGGAATGATCCTCCGGTTAGGTTGTAACTAACCTAACCAGCCCGACATTCCAATTTCAACAGAGGCAGGACACCGCGACGTAAAGTTGCAGCAGCCAGACGAGGCGCGAATGCGGCTGGCGATTTCCCGTCGCGCGACGGAGCCACAGCGCGATCGGGTTGGCGAGGTAGCGGGCGAGCACGATGCCGATGGCCGCGCCGAGACATTCGGCCTGGATGTCGTTTTGCGAGGTGGTTCGCGGGGGAAACCAGAATTGCGCGAACTCGATGGCGAAGCTCAGCGCGACGCAGGCGAGCCAGATCGTTACGCCCGCGAGAAGATTGCGGAGGAGATTCGGCCGACGGTCGACGACCGCGACCGCCATCGCGCAGAACGCGATGGGGATGAACAGGAGAATGTTGGCGACCCAATCGGCCCGCGATTCGATGCCGATTTGCAGCAGCGGGAGGTCCTTGAAGCGCAGGGTGGCGTCGCGGACGGAGATGGGCGTGTAATTCCACGGCACGAAGGAGCCGTAGATGGCGACGGCGACGAAGAACAAGGCCGCCGCGACGAAGTGCCGCCGTTGGGGAAACGCCCGGGCGTCGGGCGAAGGCTCGGCAATCATGGGGCGGCGATCATCGGGCGGCGGCTTGGCGGGCGACGCGTCGCGCGGCGGGGAGCACGTCGGCGTAGGCCCTGCGCATCGTGCCAAATGGAAACTCGCGCAACAGGCGGCGGAGGCGCGATTCGGTCTGATCCAGATTCACGTAGTGTCGAAACGCGGCGGAGCGGGGGACGCCGGGAACGCGCGGCTGGTCGGGATCGAATTCCCAAGGATGCAAGTAGACGTTGGCCGGAGCGCCCGACTTGTTCAACCGGCGGATCGCGGACTTCGTGATCCAATACGGATAGAGCCGAAAGTAGCCGCCGCCGGCGACGGGCACGTTCCAGCGGCCGACGCGGAGGACGCTCAGCGGAAGCTCCCACAGGTTCGCGGCGACTTCGTGCGGCCGGGTGTCGGCTTCGCGGATGCCGTAGCGGTCGTGCAAATTCGTGGGGAAGACGCTCGAATCGTACTCGAAGCCCAACTCGGCCAGGATGGGCCAGGCCCAACGCGAGCGATCGGTGATCGAAAAGGACGGTGCGCGATAGCCCGTGGGCCGTTCGCCGCAGGCGCGCTCGATGACGTCGATCGAATGGGCGACGTCGTCGCGGAATTGTTCGGGAGACTGCGAATAGACGAGGCGGTGCCAGTAGCCGTGGCTGGCGATGTCGTGGCCGGCGTCGGCGATTTCGCGGACGAGGGCCGGTTCGCGGTCGGCGACCCAACCGAGGACGAAGAACGTGGCCTTGACGGAGAACTCGTCGAGAAGTTGCAGAATGCGGCGCGTGTTTTGGACGACGCGCGAGGGCTGAGCCTGCCAAGCGTCGCGCGCGAGGACGCGCTCGAAGCCCGAGACTTGGAAATGCTCTTCGACGTCGATGGATAAGGAGTTGAGGACCATTTCGGTCAATTGTACCACGCGGCCGGCGCGCGTTGAGGCCGATTACCTCTGGGCCTGGAGACGCTCTGTTCGCCCGGACATGCGACTGTGCGGCTGCCGCGCCGAGTCCGCGTCAGCGTGGCGGCACGACGACCATGCTTTTGACGTGACAGAACGCCATTCCCGCGGCTCGGGCGGCTTGTCCGTCGGCATCGTCGCGGTCGCCGATCACGACGCAGTCGTTCGGCGGCGTGGCGAGGCGTTCGGCGGCGGCGAGGTACGCGGCGGGATCGGGCTTGAGCGCGAATGCCGCGCCGCGTTCGCCGTTGGCGATGACGACCTCGAACAACTCGGCGGCGCGGAGGGCGGCGAGCTTGCACGTGGCGGGATAATCGCTGACCAGCGCTGTGCGTCCGCCTTGCAGGCGGTAGCGGTCGATGCGGTCGATCAGCCCGCGCCGCCGAAACAAGCGGAGCCATTTGCCTGGGCGCTCGAACATCCAGCGGTGGACGGTCCGTTCGACGGCCGGTTCGGACATCGCCAAACCGAGGGCCGTGCGCTGGATCTGTTGCTCGAACGCACTGCTCGACGGCGCGCCTTCCGCGACGGAGAGATTCGCGCGGCAAGCCGTGAGCGCCTCGCGCATGCGTTCGTGCTCGCGGCGAAAGGCGCGGATCACGCGAATGTCGTGCCACCCGAGAGCGGCGAGTTCCGCGGCCATCGCGAGCTTGACGCCGAGCGGGCGGTAGAGCGTGCCGTCGAGATCGACGAGCCAGGCGCGATAGTCGGCGAGCGGGCGGGCCGACGCGGCACAGGTGGTTCGCACTTGGGTCGAAGCGTTCGGCATGAGTTACGGAATTCCGCGCACGATCGGCGGTCCGATGAGCCGCGTGAACCAGACCGGCAGCTTCTGCCAGGCGGCGATCATCAGGCGGAACTTGGGATTGTCGGGCCGCACGGCGTCGATCTGGCCATGACGGACGTAGTATTGCCAGACCGCCGGCTCGGGCGCGGCGCCCCACTGTTTCTTGAAGCGGAAGGTGTTGCCGTCGACGGTGCTGCGGCCGAAGTCGAAGGCCTTCGCGCCGCGCTGGATCGAACGCTGCAACAGTTGCCAGTACATCCACATGTTGGCGTTGAGGGAATTGTACTTTCGCAGCGTGCTCGCGCTGGGCACTTCCGTGTAGCGCGGGCCGTGCACGAGCAGGGCAGCGGCGGCGGGTTCGCCTTCGTGGCGGACGACGCACAACTCCGCTTCGCGGTCGAACTGGGCGAGGATTTCGCGAAAGAGCCGCTTGCCGAAGACGGGCGTGCCCAGATCGCGCATGTTGCGGCTGAAGACGCGGTAGAAATCGTCGAGGCATTCGACGCGTCCCCAGGCGACGGAAAACCCGGCGGAGTCGCCCTTGCGAATCTGGTTGCGCACCTTGGGCTTGAAGCTGGTCCAGAGCGCGTCGGCGGTCGCCGGCAGGGCGAGACGCATGTGAACCTTGTCCGTGCGCGTCGCGGTGAGGGCCGGGTGCTCGACCGCGGTCGGTGCTTCGTGGCGCAATTCGAGGTAGCGGACATTCAGTTCGTCGGCAAGCGCAACGGCGCGGTCGACGAGCAATCGGGCGGTTTCGGCGTCGCAGGCCGTGACGCCCGCCGAGTTGACGAACGGCAGGCTGACCAAAAACCGGCCGAACAAGCGCGTGGCGACGAACACGAGCGGCAGCGAGCCGACGACGCGCTCGTCCCGTTCGGCGAGGATGAGATAAGGCTCGTGGCGAAAAGCCCGCGCCGTTGCGAGCAACCAGCGACGGTGCGCTGTCACCGGCTCGGCGAGAGAGCACGCGATCTGGCCGCCGCGGAGAAGGCGGACACTCGGCTCGGCGAGCGCGTCGGGCAAGGGCATCGGGAGTTCGGCAGCGGCGAGCTTCACGACAGGGTTGGAATTGCGGGCTGGCATGCGTCATCAATGCGCGGCGGAAGCCACCGACGCTTCACGGGCCGCGTGCTCGCGATCGTTCTCGGCTGCCGCGACCAGAAACGGCCCGATCGCCAGGTAGTCGAGCCGGCCAAGCTGAAACGCGCGGATCGCATCCTGCGGCGTGCAGACGATCGGCTCTTCGTGCATGTTGAAGCTGGTGTTGATGACGCTCGAAATGCCGGTGCGGGCTTTGTATTCGGTCAACACGCGATGGAAACTCGGGTTCGACTTCGCGGAGACGAGCTGCGGCCGCGCGGTGCCGTCGACGTGAACGGCCGCGGGACATTGGGCGCGCATCGACGCCGTGCAGTCGAACGTAATCGTCATGAATTCCGCCGTGAACTCGGCGCCGTCGATGCCCAGATAGTTCGCCGCGCGGTCTTCGTACAGCGTCGCCGGGGCGAACGGCATGAACTCCGTGCGACCGAGGCGATGGTTGAGCCATTGATTCACGCCCGGATCGTGGGCCGAGTAGAGAATCGAGCGATTTCCGAGCGCCCGCGGGCCGTATTCCATGCGCCCGTTGAATCGCCCGACGACCTGGTTGTCGGCGATGAGCCGGGCGATTTCGGATTCGATGTCGGCGCCGCGTTCGGCGGGAAGTCCGGCGTCGCGGAGCGCGTTCGCAAGCTCTTCGTCGGAGTATTCCGGCCCGAGATAGGCGCTTTCCATGCGCTCGGGTCGCTTGCCGAGTTCGACGCTCTTGAGCATCGCCGCGCCGGTACCGCAGCCGCCGTCGCCCATGTTGGGGTGAATGTAAGTTCTTCGCACGCCGTCGATTTCGTGAATTCGCTGGTTCAACTTGACGTTGGCCGCGACGCCGCCGGAGAGCACGACCGTGTCGCTGCCGGTCGAAGCGACGTAATGGGACACGTGGCGGACGACGACTTCTTCGAGCACCGTTTGATAGGCGGCCGCGACGTCGATCTTGGGAAACCTGGTGGACAGGTAGCGCGAGAGATAGACGTCGCTGCTGCGGCGGAAGCGGAAGTGCCCGCCGTCCCAGACGAACAGACTTCGCAGCACGTCGCCCAACACGCCCGCGTCGCCGTAGGCCGCAAGTCCGACGATCTTGCCGGCGTGCCGGTCGGGACGGAAGCCGAGCGCCGACGTGACGGTTTCGTAGAACGTGCCGAGCGAATAGGGCGTTTCGATGGCGTCGAGACGGCGAATGCCTTTCTCGTCGGCCACGCCAATGGAACCCGACAGCCCGGAGCCGTAGGCGTCCAGCGTCACGACCAACGCCCGTTCGAACCCGCTGGCGTAGAATGCGTTGGCGACGTGGGACGCATGGTGCTCGACGCGCTGAAGCTTATTTTCGAGACCGAACTCGCGGAGACCGGCGAGTAGTTCGGCTTCATAGCGCTGGTGGTCGGCCGTGGCCAGGTCGAGCCACTGGCGGAACTGGCGGGCGTTCGACAGGTCGCCCAAGATGCCGTCGCCGGACGCCAGGCGATAGTAGAGCCGCTTGTGCCACGGCTTGACCATTTTTTCGTTGGGATCGCCCAGGCCGGGAATGGTCTCGCTGCGATGCGGCACGCGGCCGGCCGCTTCCGCGATCAACCTCGACAGCGGCACGGCGCCGCCTTGCCGGTTGAGCCGATAGTCGTTCGCCACGTTCTTGCGCATGAGTTGGGCTTCGCGGGCGGCGTCGTAAAAGGCGTACATTACGTGGTCGACGTCGGCCGCGCGAATGCCCGCGAGACGCAGGACGGCATCGAGCGCCTGGCGGGGAAACCCGGCGTGCATCTTTTGCCGGCTCAGGCGTTCTTCGGCAATGGCGTGCGTCACGACGCCGTCGACCATCAGCGTGACCGTGGCGTCTTTGTCGAGCGGCGATATTCCGAGGATGATCATGGATTCGATTGGAGAAGATGGTCGCGATATTCGCGAATCGTGAGGCATCGCGTGCCGAGCCCGCGGATGCAAAAGTTTAGCACGGTGCGGATCGTACTCAAAAAAGCGTCTCGTTCCGCGACGGTGCGCACGTAGGGCGTATTTCCGGGTTGTATCGACGGGCTGTGCAGCGTCAGGTTCAGCATTTCGCACCCGCCACGGACCAGCACTTCGGCAAGGCGGCACAGATCGTCGGCCGCGTAGCCTTCGGGCGAAAAGACGACCTTACGCAACAGACGCGCGTGCCACAAGATGCCCACGGCTTTGCAGCGTGCCAGGGCGCTCGCGGAGAGCCAACGGTGGAACGCGGCGGAGCGATGTTGATTGCGGCGGGTAAAGCCGACGGTGCAGGGGACTTCGAGGAGTCGCGGGGGCGCCGCGGCGGTTTCCTTGCGAGTTGCATCGTTGCCGTTGAGATTCGCGCCCGCGGTCTGCGACGTATCGAGCCAGAACGGCGTCTGTCCCACGGCGGCGAAATCCGGTCCCAGGCCGTCGGAAGATTCGGTATACGCAATCACGCTCGTGTCGGTGAGGAAGCCCAGGGCGGCGAGGTGCGGGGCAAAGGCGTAGTCGAAGCCGTAGCGGCCCGCCTTGAACGTCGTGGGTCGCCGGCCGAAGTTCGCCGCGATTGCATCGGCCAGCACGCCCGTCTTCTCGACTTGAAGCGAGCGCGGCAGATTGCAAAGGTACGTGTTTCGCGGGCAGATCTCTTCGACGACCGGCGGGTTCACCCAGGGATGGACGTGCGCGCCGACTTCGCAGGCGCCGCGATCCAGGAACGCGCGGAGCACCGCCGCGCTTTCGTCCGTGGTCGCGATGGGATGGTCGATAACGTAAGTCGGCCGGGCGCCGCAGGACTCGAACACATCCTGCAGCCGAGGCAACTCGGCCACGTGCCGTACCGACCGATTCGCCGACGAAACCGGCGCGGACCAGTCGAACTCTTCCTCGGTGTCGACAGTGACGAGAAGCGCGAGGGTCACGGCGTTGCGACTCCCAGAACGCTGTCGTACACCGCCGTGACTTTTTTCATGCGGTTGGCAAAGCTATGCCGCCGTTCGATCGTCTCGCGGCCCGTTCGGCCCAGGCGCGCTCGAAGCTGGGCATTGTTGTACAATCGGCGAAGGCTCGAAGCCAACGCGCCGACATCGTCCGGTTCGACGAGCAGCCCGTTCTCTTCGTTCGCGATCAGTTTCGGCAGTCCGGCGATGTTCGTCGCGACGACGGGCACAGACATGGCCATTGCTTCGAGGACGACGTTGGGCAGTCCTTCGCGACGACTGCTCAGCGCGAAGGCGTCCATCGCCTCGTACCAGCCGCCCAAATCGGGCCGAAAGCCGACGAGGGCCGCTCGATCGGCCAGTCCAAGCGAGCGGATTAGTTGCATGAGCGCATCGCGTTCATCGCCATCGCCGATAATCGCGAGTTCGACGTCGCAACCTTCGCGAGCCAACTCGCCAACCGCCCGAATCAGAACGTCGAATCCTTTTTCGGGCGACAGACGTCCGACGGCGCCAATCAGAAACCGTCCGCTCAAGGCGAGTGCCCGCTTCGCATCGTTCGCCTCGCGAGCGCGAAAGAACATGTTGGTATCGATGGCGTTCTCAATGAGAACGCAGCGATTCTCGCTCACGCCCAATCGCATGCAGCGTTGATACAAGTCAGTGGAGACGCAGATGACCTTGTCGTACCGCGGCAGGCACCAACGGTCGACGGCGTAGTAAAGCGGCGTTTTCCACGTGTGGCGAACCCAGCCGTGCACGGTCGTGACGAGCTTCATCGGCCAGCGACGCCGCGCCAACAATCCCGCCAGATTGCTCTTGTAGTCGTGCCCGTGCCAAATCGCCACGCGGTGCTGTCGGCAGGCGTCGTGGAGTTTTCCGACGATCGACAAGTCGAACGGGCCGCGATCCGGAATCGACACGAGGGGAGCGTGCCAATCTCTGGCCCGCTGTACAATCGCGTCAAATCCGGCATCGCGCGGAGGATGGAGATAGGCGCAGACGCTCTGATAGCCAAGCTCGGGCAGAAACCGCGGCGAGTTGAGAATCGTTTTGTCGGGTCCGCCGCCCGTGCCCGTGACGACGCGGGTGTGCAAGACCATCGGGAGTTCGTCGCGTGGCGTGCTCTCGGCGATTTGCGTGCGAGAACCGGGCGTTGCGTTCCCAAGGCCTTCTGACGCGCGGGAATCCGACGAAACGGTATGAGCGCCTAACGACATGTGGCCTCCGAACTAACCGAGGCACGTTCGACTTTCGGTTTGCGCGCGCGTACGACGAGACGTCGAAACTCCGCCGCCTTTTGCCGCCAACTTTCGTGTTCCAGCCGACATCGTGCGGCCGCTTGCTCGCGAGGAACTTCCCCGCCGAGGCGTGCCAACACGACGTCCGCGAACTCGTCCGGCGTGGCCGCGAGGTCGAGACAATCGGCCCAGCTTCCGGTCGACGGGAGATTCCGTACCACGACGGGCCGCCCAGTGGCGAGATACTCCTTGAGTTTTAGGGGCTGCATGGCGCGAGTGACTTCCAAATCCGAATACGGCATGACAAGAACCTCGGAAGCGTGCGCCACCGACGGCAGCGCTGCGTATGCGACGGCCGGGACGTGGACCACGCGCGGAAGGCGAAACAGCCGTGGGTCGGCGTCGTCGGTTGGGCCGACGAACGCAATCGTTCCGTGCAACAGACGTCGGCTGAGAGTCTCGATGAATTCGATATCCAGTCGGCGATCGATCAATCCCCAAAACGTCACCAAGGGGCGCGGCAAGGCGCTCATTGGTCGCGGAGGATGGCATGCCGCATTGGAACGCCAGTGCCCGGGGTCCACGCCGTGCGTCAGCAACGCCGCCTCGCGTCCCATTTGGCCGATTCGGCGGCACAAGTCGTCGCTCACGGCGACGATCGCGTCCACCTCGGCGATCAGTTTCCGTTCCATGATCTCCATCGTCGCCTGGTCGAGTCCGGGCCACTTGCTGAAGTCGTCCACGCAATAGTAGATCCAGCGATCGACGGGCAACTCGCCGACAAGATCGGCCGCGATCGGCAGCGTCGTCACTGCCGCCACCGGCTGCGGCATCGCCCTCACCGCGGCGGACAGCGTGCGGCCGAGCAGCTTGCGGTTCAACCAACGGTCGTGTGGTCGCCGAAACCAGGGCCACATCCGCGGCGACAACACGGACAGATTCTCGACCGCGCTTTCTCGCTGGGACGGCGATCTCGACCACTGAGCCAGTTTTTCCACGGCGCGACGAGCGGTCGCGAGGTTGAATTTCGGCGCTCGTGTGCCGATCGTATTCACCCAACACACGGGCCAGTCGCCGAGCAATTCGCGCACCAGATGCTGACAACTCGACGGGTGCCGGCCCCAGTCGTCGGCGAAGACGAGGAGCGAGGCCGGTTCTTGGCCGCGGTGTCCGCACGAAGGCGAGCTCGAAGGCGCGGGCGCGGATGGCGTTATCGCGTCACTTGCCGACACGGGCGAGCTCCTCGTACAGCGCTGCATACGATGCAGTCATCTGCGATTGGGTGAACATCGCTTCGGCTCGCTGCCTGCCCGCGGCGCCCATCGCGCAACGTAGCTCTGGTGCGTTTGCCAGTTCCGCTAGCGCCTCCGCGAGCGTCGCCGCATCCCCAGGATCCGCAAGCCGGCCCGTCTCGCCGTCGACGACGACTTCACCCACGCCGCCCGCGCGCGTCGAGACGATCGGCAGCCGCGCCGCCATCGCTTCGATCAGCGTGACGGGAATCCCCTCGCTGATGCTCGTGAGCAGGAACGCATCGGCGGCGGCCACCAACTGCGGAACGTCGCGCCGCAGCCCGAGCATCCGCACGCGCTGGCCGACGCCTTGTCGAGCGATTTCCTCGCGAACGATCGCTTCTTCCGGTCCTTCGCCGGCGATCAGCAGCACCGCATTCGGCGCGGACGGAAGCGTTGCCGCTAGAGCGCAGACGGCGGTTCGATGATCCTTGAGCGCGTCGAGCCGGGCGACCTGCAAGATGGCAAAATCACCTTCGTGCAGGCCCAGCGTTCGGCGAATCTCATCGCGCCTCCCTTCGCTGGCGCAGAAACGATCGAGGTCGACGCCGTTGTAAACCAACTCGACGCGCCCGGCGGGGATTCCCTCGTTGACGATCAACGCCTGTCGGACGTGCTCGCCCACGGCTACCACGCGATCGGTCGCACGCAAAAAGAGCCGATTGAACAGCATTCGCTTGCGGCGCGGATAATCGGGAAACCAACGCCCATGCTCGGTGAACAACACGGGCGGCCGCCGCCGCAACATGCCGCTCGCCAGGCAATAGAAAAACGGCGTGTACTGGTGAGCGTGAATGACGTTCACGTGCTGCGAGCGGAACCAGGCCGCCAGTCGTCGCGCGCCGCGTCGGTCGAAGCCCGGCCGCCGATCGAGCACTTCGACGGGATAGCCTTCGCTCTGCAGTTCGGCGCCCAGCGTACCCAACTCGTCGAGACAGGCGAACACGAAACGAAAGCGATCGCTCAACTCGCGAGAAATGCGGGCCGCGAGCACCTCCGCGCCGCCGATGTTCAGCGAGTGCAGCACCTGACAGACCGTAACTCGGTCGCCGCCGCTCGCGCCATGCGGCGACACGTGGGCGACTCCAGCGGTCTCGCAAGCGGTGCTCATGTTGGAAGCGGACGACGGCACGTCTAGCGGTTACCGACGGGACGGGGCGAAAGTTCCTCGGCGCCGCGCGCCACCTCGCCGAGCCACCGCCGGCCAAGCTCGAAGATCATCAAGGCCATCAGCAAATACGTGTGGTTGCGGCGACCGGCAAGATGATTGTCGACCGCAGTCCGCACGCCATCGGCCGAGAAGATCGGCCGTTCGAGACACCGCTCGTCGAGCAGCACGTCGCGGACGGTCGCCGCCGCCTCGCGACGCAGCCACAGCCCCAACCGTTCGTACGGCTGATAACCGGGCAAGCCGAGTTTGGCGAACACCCGCCGGGCGAACGACGTCGCCTTGTTGCGAAACGGACCGGCGCCCAGCGGCGCTCCGGTGTTCGCGTTGACGATCTTCAAAAAGCCCGGACGGCGCTTGCGGAGCATGTAGCTCTGAACCTCGTCGCCCAGCTTCAACTCGACGGGGAGGGACAGGACCGCGTCGATGAAGTCATTATCCAAATAGGGCAGCCGAGGCTCGACCACCGAGCGGAACTTGACCATCGACAGACTCGTCTCGCGGCGCAAGCGGCCCAGCAGGAACAGATGCCAGATCCGCTGCGGCACGGACTCGATGGCTTCGAGCGGCGCGATCGCTTCGCGCAGCGACTCGTTGGCCAGGGCCGCGATATCGCGTTCGACGCTCGGCCGAAACACGGGCGCCGCCAGCCCGGCGAGCAAATATGCCGGCAGCCGTCGCTGGAGCCACGATTCCAGGTCGCTCTGCGTGCGAATCGCGAGCGCTTCGGCGTCGATCGAATAGTTGTAGGCCTTTCGCATGTGCAAAAGTTCGCCGGCGTGCCCGCGGAGAAGCGCCGTCATGCCCCATTCGCGATACATGGGCAGCGTGGGCATGACGATGCACTGCGAGAGGTACTGCCCATCGGTGAGCCGCACCATGCCGTCGAGATGCTCGCGGAACTGGCTCAGAAACGACGTCGACAGCACGTAATTGCGATACGGGCTGCCGACCTGCTCGCACATGGCCCGCGACGCGCGATCGTCGAGACTGCCGGGCACGCTGTAGCACACGGACGCAACCTTGGGCGGCGAGCCGTCCATGACGCCGAGAATCGTGCGGGCATCGAGACCGCCGGAAAGCGCCAGTCCCAAACCGTCGCCATCGCCCGCGCGTCGCGCTACGGCCGCGTGGAACAACTCGTCGAGGCGTTCGAACGGCACTTTGCCGGAAAGGCTGGCGGCGGGTCGCGGGTCTTCGAGCCGATGATAGCGGTCGACGTGCAACCGATCCGTCTGGGCGTCGTAGACGCACCACGCTCCGGCCGGCAAGACGCGGACTTCGGCCAGCGACGTGTCGTCGCCGAAGTAATGCCCGAACGTGAAGAACTGGGCGACGCCCTTGAGGTTGAGGTCTTCGGCGCTCGCGCCTCCGGCGACGAGCGGCGCGATGTTCGAGGCGAACAGAAACCGGCCGTCGCGATGAGCAAAGTAGACCGGCCGGGAGCCGAAGCGATCGTTGCACAGCGTCAGGCGCTTGGCCGCATCGTCCCAGAGGGCGGCGGCGAACGAGCCGTTGAGGTCGGCGAGAAAGGACTTGCCGCGCGCCGCAATGCCCGCCGCGAATCGCGCGGCATGGTCGCTTGTCTCGCGGCCGCTTGATCGAGAATCGTACAGTTCGCCGTCGAACACGATCGTTAGCGGCGAATCGGCGGCGGCGCGACATTGGCGCGAACGCGATTCGTCGCACAGCGAGACGCGGCCGAGCCCCGCGCTTCCCAAGGTCGACGCGAACCGGCGCTCGCCGTACCAGGCGTGATGGCGCATGGCGGGGACCATCCGGTCGAGCGTTGGCTCGACGGCGTCGCCTTGCGCGTCGACGATTCCACAAATTCCAGGCATGCGGCGATCCTTAAGAGAGTATGCGTCGCGGGAGGTCGGTCGCTGCCTGGATTTCCGTCGCGGCGGGGCAGGTTGTTTCGCCGGCGAGTTCCTGAATCCGCGCCCGCTCGACGACGGCGACTTCCCACACCCAACCGGCCGCCAATATAGCATAGGTCAGTGCCGCGGCGCGGAACCGCCACGATCCGCACTGCCGCCAGATTTCGGCCCGATGCACCACCGCCGCGGCCGCGTAAATCAACACCAGCGGCATGAGGGGCAAATGATAGCGCGAATGCCCAAAGACGCCGGTGTGTACGGCACAAACGAAACCGATCACCAATACCGCGAGGACGTTGAACCGGATATCGCTCGGCCGCAAGACGAACCATCCGAGGATCCCGCCGGCCATTGCGGCGACGTAGCTGAGCAGAATGACGGCGGCCATCGCCAGCACGACTGCGCGCGAATCGATGCCCCAGAAGCCGCGCTGCGCTCCGGCGATGGCTTCGCGTTCGAGTTGCCAGAAGTTGAAGAACTTGATGACGCACCGCTCTGCGGTAAGGCCCGGGTGTTCCGCTGCATACCGCAGGCCGTAACGCAAGGCGAGCTTGTCGCGCTGGCCCTGCGTGGTCTGGCTATAGCCGGGTACATCGCGGGCAAGTACCTCGTGCCAGGATTCGGGGCCGGTGATCGTGATCGCGTCCCACGCTCGATAAAGCGGCGTATGCTCGTAGTTACCCATCATGAAGTTTCGCCCGCCCATCACATCGACCGTGATGAACGTTTTCTGCAACCGCGTATTGCGGATCGTCCACGGCGCGAGCACGGCGGCAAACGCGACGACGAACGCCGCGATCCGCACCGCGCGGTACGACGCCGTCTGCTGTCGCATGGCGAACCACAAAAATGCGACCGCCACCGGCGGGAACAACCACAGCACGGAGCGGGTGAGCGATGCCAAGGCCAACTCCGCTCCGGCAGCGACAAAGGACGCGATCGCTCCCGTCTGCCACGCCCTCAGCAGGCACGCGCAGAACACGACGACGAGCAGCGCGAACAGCGTTTCCGTGAGTACCATGTTCGTCGTGAACACGAGCGAAGGATAGAAGCAGACAAAAGCCGCCGCCCAGGTGGCCGTGCGGCGATCAAAGAGCCTTGCTGCCAAGCCGTGCGTCGCCACGACGGTCAGCAGGCCGATCGCCGCGTTGAAGATTCGCACGGCGGTGTAGTTTTCGACGCCGAACAACGTGTAGAGCAGCGCAACGATGCCCGGAAAGAGCGGCGGCCGCAGCGACGTGAGCTCTCCCGACGCGACGGCGAACGTGCCGTTCGTGGCGAGGCTCGTGGCGATCTCCGAGAACGATTGTTCGTCCACGACGTACAGCGGCTCGCCGTGAAACCACGCGACGAGGGCGGCGCGAAGCGCGAGGCCGGCGATCAGGATGATGGCGAGGTTTCGGTTCATGCTCGGTCGAGCTGCGCGGCGCCGCGATTAGAGCTTCCAGAGCGGCGTCACCCGCGACGGTTCCGCCCCGAACCACTCGTAGAGCGCGGGAATCGAGACGAACATGCACGCGACGAACGCCAGCAGGCAAATGACGAGATAAATCATCAACCCGCGCTCCTTGTAGAGCCGCTCGGGGGCCTGGGCCGCGCTTTCGTGCTTGAGCGCGACGTGCAAGTAGTAGCTGAAGAACCCGGCCATGAGCGGCACGCAGAGGATCAGTTCCATGTGGTGCCGAACGATGAAGATGCCGAGGAACAGCGCCGTGGCCGTCGCGTAGAAGAACAAGCTCACGAGCAGTTTGCTCTCGTCGTAGTGGCGGAAGCTGCTGCGATAGGCCGCCGCGACCGCCGGATCGCCGATCGAGCGGTATTCCGAGAACCGCTTGGCGCCCATGAAGAACGCCCCGACCATCCAGTACGCAATGAGCAGCGACAGCGGCGGCACGGCCGTCTGTCCCGCGGCGAACCAGCCCAATCCGAGTCGGATCGGGTTGTTGACCGACTCCGACAACACGTCGACGTAGGGTAGTTCCTTGGTTCGGATCGGAGGAATGTTGTAGATCAGGCCCATGAACAACAACAGCGCGGCGGTGGCGAAGAATGGCGGGCCAACGATCCACGACAGGCCGAGGCCGACGACGCCCAGACCGATCCACTCGGCATAGGCCCACGACTCGCGAACGCGGCCCGAGGGAATCGGCCGCTGGCACTTCACGGGGTGATGCCGGTCGTGCTTGGCGTCGAGCAGCTCGTTGATGACGTAATTGCTCGACGCGACCAGGCACGTGGCGAGCACGCCCAGCGCGATCATCGCCAGCGAATGTGGTCCCCAGAGCGTCGGCTCGTAGAAGTATGCCAGCACGACGCCGAGCGCCATGAACACGTTCTTGCACCAATGGTCGGGCCGGGCGATGGAAATGTACGGCACGATCGTCGACCAGATCGAGGTGGCCGTGCGATCCGGCGTCGGCGGTGAGCTCGGTGGCACCGTGACCGGCGCGATTTGCGGTTGTTCTTCGACGAGAGGATTCATGTTTTCGCGTTGAGCAGTGGACAGTGAGTAGTGTGCAGCGGACAGCGGTAGGTGGATAGTAGACGGGATACCGGCCGTGGGGACGTTGCGCTCAGCGCGTCGTGAAACGCGATTTCGCGCGGCGCAAGGGATAGGTCAGCGCCGCGACGCCAAGTTCGACGAGTCCGCGCACGTTTGTGAGCCGTTGTTTTACGCGGTGGCGCTGCGATCGGAACGGCTGAGGAGCGCCGAAGTCGACGGCGCCGTCATACCGCGGCGCCGCTGGCCGGGGCGTTGTGCGCAGGAAAGCGTCCCA
Organism: Planctomycetota bacterium; assembly: GCA_003576845.1. Lineage (GTDB taxonomy): Bacteria > Planctomycetota > Planctomycetia > Pirellulales > PLA5 > PLA5. The sequence goes on along the minus strand of QEVJ01000044.1, from coordinate 48,947 downwards.
CAGACCTTCGGTCAATAGGACGGCCATTGCCCGGGCCGTGGCTTGCGTGTCGAACGCGAGCAAGTCCTTCCAGGCGCGTTCGGCGAGGGCGTTGCCGCGCTCGAGCATTCGCGCGGCGACCGGTTCGTCGACGTGTCGCGCGGCCCGGCGCAGGACGTTCGCCTTGCGGAATTCCTGCGCGGCCCAGGCTTCCGTGGGGAATTCGAGTTCGTCGCGGCGGTCGAGGTACGGCCGCTCGCGTTCGAGCATCCACGTCGCGTAATGCACGAAGCTCGCTTGAGCGTAGGCATAACGATCGTCGACCTGGCCAGCTTCCGCCTTCACGGCGAGATAGCGGTCGAGGGCCGCGAGAAACATCGTATACGACCAGCACTTTTCGGCATTGAGCAAGTCGAACGCCGCCAGGTCGTCGCGCGGATGGATCGAACGGCCAATCAATTCTTCGGCCTTCTGCAGGTAACGGGCGTCGCGGTCGAGAAGCCAGGCGTCGAGCAGCACTTGAATCGAGTTGGCGGCGCCGCGGCCGGGCGGTTTCGGATCGCCGCCCCAATGCGCCGAGGCCAGCCCCGTGGGACCGCCGTCGACGATTCCGAGCACGGTCGCGCGGCCGTCCTCCATGGCGATCACCCAATCGGCCAGCCCGAGAACCGCGTCGCGCGCGTCGTGCTCGCCGGTGAGGAAGTAATCGTGCAACAGCCCGGTCGCGAAGTTGTGTTCGCTGCCGGGTCCGCCGCCGTAAGGCGAACCGTCCGCCGGAGCATTCGCTCGCGAGTACGTGCGGTGCGTCGACGTGGCCGCGGTCAAGTAATGATCGGTAAACCAGAACAACCCGCCGTTGTACGCCGCGCGGTCGGCCGCCGTGTGATAGCGGTCGATGTCCATGACGTGCTCGGCGAGCGGCTCGAACACCTCGCGCCACCGCGCGTCGCCGCCGCGAAGCCACGCAAGCAGCGCCCCGTTGAGATAGTCGAACTGGTTGTTGTAGTGCGAGGCGATCGGCGCGGGACCGCGATAATAGAGCGCTTCGTGATTTGCCCACACGTCCCCGAAATTGCGCCAGCCGTACTCGTCGACCGTCTCGCGGCCGGCGAAAACGCTCCACGGACCGCAGATCGCTTGCGAGGCGTAGTCGCGAAATCGGAGGTCCGGATCGTCCGCTTCCGGCACGAAACCGTCGATCGCGCCGCTGTCGCAAATCCAAGCCGGCTCCGCCTGGATCTGCACCGGCGCGGCCACGCCGTCGAGCGGGATCGTCTCGCGCGGCGATTGCGAATCGAAGTGCATCCAGAGCGTGTGGGTCTTCCGCTCGCCGCCCTGGAGCTCGAACAGGCTCTGCTCGCTCCACCGGCCTGGAAAGATGCCGAACCGGATTTCGTCGCTACCGGCGTCGATTGCTTTGGGAAACTGCTGCCAGAACCAGGGCATCGCGACGCCGACGCGGGCCCGCTCCGATTCGATTGCGACGACCGGCTGCGCTCGCGAACCGCTCGTTTGGCCGCGGGCCGTATCTTCGACGAACCCGGGTACGACGCACGGTACGCGTCCCGCGCGGTCGACGTGGTTGAGGCTCTGCCAGTTTTCGCCGCCGCTTGAGCCTTGGTAGATGGAAACTCGCTCGCCCGTTCGGTCTTGTGCGTTCGGCTCGATCCACCAGTGAACGCGGCGACCTTCGCCCGGCGGGCAGGACAACCTCAAGCTCAATTCGCGAAAGAACCGCGAGCCGCGATCGCCCAAGTCCCAGATTCCGCCCGGATGCCGCGCAGCGTGCGGGTTATGAACCGCGAAACGCAAGCATACCAGTCCGCTGCCGGTGAAAAACGACAACCGTGCATGCCATCGCAAGCCGTCGGGACCTACGACCGCACCGTCGAGCCGCAGCGTCGTGCGGACGAGCCCAGCGGACTCGATTGCTACGTGCTCGACGGCAAGGTCTCGCGCAATGCGTTTGGCGTCGACGAAATCCAGGCGGCTGGCTTCCTCGATTTGTATGTCTCGGTTTGCGAGGCGGACGCCGCGAAACGGCCGAAAGGTTCGGCCATCGACGACGAACTCGGCGACGCCCGTCGAAATCGTCCACGCATCGCTCGCGGAGTGCACCTTCACGCCGGGGGCGATCGGTCGATTCGTCGGTGAAACGTGCAGCGCGGCGCGATCGCCAGGTTCGAACGGCATCGACGGCAACGCATCGACGAGCAACCACCGCACGCTTGCATCGGACCATCGGCAAAGCGGCGTGGCTTGGGCCTCGATGCGTTGCTCGCCGCACGCGAGCGAAGCCGCAAAATGCTCGCCCCGCAATCGGCCGCGCGGCAAGGGAACGCCGAACCGCACGGGAAGCGGCGCCGCCGAACGCGACGGGCAATGCACGACGAGCGGCACGACCACCGTCGCGAAGAACGCGTCGTCCTCGCGCGGACAGACCGCAATCGTCGAATCTTGGGAAGTTGTGTCCACGTTACAGGTAGGCATCCGCCCAGCGGCCGAGGACCATCAGCGACCACAGCACCGCGCCGTGGCGACCCGTGCGATTCAGGTGAGCGCGATAGAGTCGGCCCACCGTCTGTTGATCGATCAGGCCGGCGACGCGGCTCGTCGGCGAAAGCACCGCCGACTCGAACGTCTCGCGCAGCGGCCCGCGTAGCCATTCGTCGACGGGAATCTCGAAGCCTTGCTTCCGCCGCTCGCACACGGACGCGGGCAGGCGATCGCGGTAGACTTCCTTGAAGATCCACTTACCCGTGCCGTCGCGGACCTTGAGCTCCGACGGAATCCGGGCCGTTAGCTCCAGTAACTCGTGATCGACCAGCGGCGGGCGGACCTCCAGCCCGCACGACATGCTCGCCCGATCGACTTTCGTCAAGAAATCGTCGGGCAGTACCACCGCGATGTCCGCTGCGATCATCGCCGCGAGCGCATCGTCGGTAGGCGCCGAATCGAATGCCGCCGCGAGTCCTTCCCCCGGATCGTGCCCGTTGAGTTCCGCCCGAACGTCGTCCGCGAGCAGCGTCCGCCGCCAAGGGCTGCGCGCGATCGACAGTGTGTTGGCATACGCCTCGCCCGGCGGCAGGGAAAGATTGGTGAGCAGCGTTTTCGCCCTCAGCGGCCGCGGCAACCAGTCGGCCTTAGGCCAGGCGCTCGCCAGCGGCGCAAGCATCGAGCGGCGGCTCCACCGCGGAATCCGCTTTCGCAGCCGCGCTTCGCGAAGATCGTCGAGATACCGCCGATAGCCGCCGAACGCTTCGTCGCCGCCGTCGCCGGAGATTGCCACCTTGACGTATTGCCTCGCCAGCCGCGAAAGCCGCATCGTCGGAATCGCCGAGCTATCCGCGAACGGCTCGTCGTAGTACTTCACCAGGTCGTCGAGATCGGCCGCCGCGTCGGCGCTCACCGTCTCTTCCACGTGCCGGCAGCCAAACCGCTCGGCGACTTCGCGGGCATACGGCAACTCGCTGAAGCCGGCCTCGCGAAAGCCGATCGAATACGTCGAGATCGGGTCGTTGCTCTGCGCGGCGAAGATGGCGACGGTCACGCTCGAATCGAGCCCGCCGCTCAGGAACGCGCCGATCGGCACGTCGGCGATACGGTGCATTCGCATCGTCTCGTCGAGTTTCGCTTCGATCGCCTCCGTCCAGTCGGCGATGCTCCGGCTCGTGTCGACCGCGGGCTGATATGTCCAATAGCGCTGGGCCGGACGCGCGAGATCGTCGGCGGTGACGACCAGCACGTGCCCCGGCGAGAGCTTCTCGATTCGCCGAAAGATCGACCGCGGCGAAGGGATGAAGCCGAACGCCAGATAGTCTTCGAGCGCTTCCGCGTCGATCGAGCGGTCGATGCCGGGATAGGCGAGAATCGCCTTGATCTCCGAGCCGAAGACGAGCTTCTCTGCGTCGCGATAGACGTACAGCGGCTTCTGGCCCACGCGGTCGCGGGCGAGCATCAACTGCCCCTGGCGTTCGTCCCAAATCGCGAACGCAAACATTCCCCGCAACCGCTCGACCATCGCCGGGCCGGCCTCTTCGTACAGATGGACGAGCACTTCGGTGTCGCTGTGCGTGCGAAACGTGTGGCCCTTGGCGAGCAACTCGCGGCGGAGATCGAGATAGTTGTAAATCTCGCCGTTGAAGACGACCTGGATCGAGCCGTCCTCGTTGCCCATCGGCTGCGAGCCGGACGCGAGGTCGATGATCGACAACCGGCGATGACAAAGCGTCACGTGCCCGCAACCGCCGCGCGCCCGTTCGCCGCCTCCGGCCGCATCGTCAACCCGAGCGTTCGTCCAAACGCCCTCAGCATCCGGCCCGCGATGCGCAATTGTCTCCGCCTGCCGCCGGCCAATGGCCTCGGCGTCAGGTCGAAAGGATCGCGTTAGTGAACCGGTGATGCCGCACATCGTATTGCGATCGTGGCTGTCCTACGGTTGCCCCGCCCACGGTGAGTCGCGTTCGGCTACGCGCTGCCACCGCCGGCGCCAGGCCGCATGCCAGCTTCAAGAAACCGAGCTCGGCTCCGGGAGTTCGGCCGAACGCGATTTGTCGTTGTGGGCGAGCGTTCTGCCATCGGTCTCGATGCGTCCCGCCGCACGTCGCCGAATCAACCGGCACGGCACTCCCGCCGCGATTACGCCGGCCTCCACAGGTTTCGTCACCACCGCTCCTGCTCCGATCACGGTGTCGTGCCCCACGTCGGCCATCACGACCGCCCGCTCGCCGATCCACGCGCCGCGGCCGATGTGGACCCGCGGATAGCTCCCCGCTTGCTCGCGAATCGGCACGTCGAGCCGGTCGATGGCGTGCTGCGAACCGCCGTTGATGATCGACACGTGCGAGGCCACGAGGGCATCGTCGCCGATCGTCGCGTCGCCGATCGAGCAATACACGCCCAAATATACGTTCTTCCCCAGCCGGGCCGTCGGATGCGAGAAAACCGTGCCAAACGAAATCACCGTCCCCGAGCCGCATTCCGGAAACACCAGCCGATAAAACGCCCGCCGCAAATACACACCGCACAACCCGGGCAGCAAGCTCATCCCCTGCGACCAACCCGGAAACGCCCGCTGTGGCCCCATCGCCAACGCCCCAAGGCGATACATCACCCATGCCGGCAAGACCAGCAGCGTGGCGACGAATCCGGCGGCGAGTTTGAGAGCGGACTTCATGTTCGAGACATCGCGGCGATTCGTTACCCGCACACTTGCTCCGCGGGCGTATCGCAACACTCTGGCGCCGTTCGATTCGCCCGCACGTCGTGGCCGCGAAACATGTCGAGCGCCTGCCGGCTCAGCGCGTCCCAGCCGAACCGCGTCGCCGCCCATTCGCGGCCCGCGCGGCCCATTTCCGCGAGCCGCTCGCGGTCGGACAGCATCGCGACGATTCGCTCAGCGAGCGGTCCCGGCTCGTCGCAGTTGACGATCTCGCCCGTGCGGGGAAAGTCGCCGTCGCCGCGCGACATCGTCTCGGCCGTGCCTCCGGAATCGCCCGCGAGCACCGCCTTGCCGCAGGCCTGCGCTTCGAGCAGCACCATGCCGAAGCCCTCGAAGTCGCCGCTGACCGTCCGGTTCGGCAGGGCGAACACGTCGCATTGCTGGTAGCAGCGGATCAGTTCGTCGTCGCTCGTTTCTCCGCGAAGCTGCACGCAATCCGCCAGCCCCAGCGACGCGGCAAGCTCCGCGAGCGACGCTCGCTCGCCGCCGTCGCCGACGATCGCATACAGCACGTCCGGCACGGCCGCGCGAATCCGCGGCAGCGCCCGAATGAGCATGTCCTGGCCCTTGCGCTTCTGTAATCGCCCGGCGGTCATCACCACCGTTCGCCCGGTCCAGCCCAACCGCTCGCGCGTCCGCTCGCAGCGCTCGGCCGGCACGAACCGCTCGATATCCACGCCCGGGTGCAACAGCCGCAGCTTCGCCTGGGGCACGTTCCAATCGTCGTGCAGCAGCCGCTGCGTGTTGCGACTATTGGCCACGACCATCGCCGCGTTGCCAAACACCCGCCGCCGCAGAAACGCCAGGTCGCGGCCCGAGTAGCCCAACTCCTCGCCGTGTACATAGACGAGATAGGGCGTGCCGATGAGGGTGTTTAGAAGCCAGGCGACGACCCCTTCCGGCCACGTGCAGCCACAGTGGATCATCGCCGGCCGCTCGCGCCGAACGTGCGGCACGACTTCTTGCGTCAGTTTCAAGTACCGCATCAACCCGCTCGGGCGGAGCATTCCAAAGTCGGGAAAGTCCATTTCGAGCCGCTCGACGCGCACGTCGTGCCCCGCATCGAACTCCGCGGCCCCCGGCGAGTCGCCCGCGAGCACACACACCATCTCCCGCGGCAACCGCCGATAAACCTCCCAAAACCACCGGCCAGAGCCGCCAGTCCGGGGCGGGAAAACGCGGGCGAGGAGCAAGTAACGCATCAGTTCGACAGCAATTCGGCGTAAATATCCCGGTAGGCGCGGATGAAGCTCTCGCGACCAAACCACCGCTGAGCGACGCCGCGCGCATTCGCGGCGAGTGTTTCCCAATCGCTCCGCGCACTCTCCGCCGCCGCGACGAACGACTCCGCGCTCAAGCCACATACCGTTCCGACACGCTCCTCCTGCACCATTCCCGCCAAGCCTACCACATCCGAAACCACCACGGGCCGGCCGCACGAGAGACTTTCGACGATCGAATTCGGCACGGGCTTGCCGCGCTGGCGACACCGAAACGGCGCGACCGTCACGTGCGACGGTGCGAAAAACGGCGTCATATCCGCGAATCGCCCCGCCGCAACCTCCACGTTTGCCGCCGGCTCGGCCGAGAGCCGCCGCCGCAATTCGTCCAATCCCGTTCCCCACGGGCGCCAGACGAACAAGAATCGCCAGTCGGGCCGCAGCCGCGCCGCCTCCAGCAACAACCCCACGCCGCGGTCGTCCAGCCAATCCGCCCGATCCGGACTCGACGCAAACAACAGCGTGAACGGCCCCTCGGGCTTCGGCGTGGGACGAAACCGCTCCAAATCGACCGGCGGAAACACCAGGCGAACCCGCTTGCGCTCGATCCCCATCGCGGCCAGCTCGTCGCGGGCGTCCGGCCATTCCACGGCAAACAAGTCCACCTTTGACAACATTTCCTCGCTACACGCTCCGCTCGCCACCGCCGCCGTTAGCACCGTCGGCCGACGCCGAACGGCTCGCAAGTGATACCAGTCGCCAAGACTCCCAAACACGTGATTTACGTCGAACGCGTGTTGCAACACGGCGGTGAGTCCGCGAAACACGAGTTGCATCCGCGGATGAAACCCCAGCCCGTGGCGAACCGTCAGCGGCCAGCGCGACCGGGCGTTGACGCCCCAAACCGCGCTACCCCGAAACGCCCGCCGCAGACACGCGACTTCGCTGGCCAGCGCTTCCATGTCCGGCTCGAAGGATGTGGACCAGTAGGCTATTCGCGGCGGCACGTCACGATCCATTCCAACGGCTCGCGCCCGCCGAGCCGCTCCAGCGTGCGAATCACCGCCCTGGCGATCAACCGGCTTCGCGGGCCGAGCAGGACCTGTGCGCGATACTGTGCCGCGAACCGCCGCTGCACGGGCAGGCACGCGACCATGTCGAAGCCGTCTTCGCGCAGCTCGGCGCGAATCTCGTCGGCGCTCGCATAGAGCTTGTCGTATATGGGATAGGCCGCCGGGTCGGCCAGCCGCAGCGGCTCGGAGACGGCGCGGTTGACGGCGTCGAACACGAACGTCGCGCCCGGCCGCAACACCCGCCGAATCTGGTCGTGCAAGCGGCGGCGATCGTCGCGGTGAAAGTGGCGGATGAAGCGAAAGCTGTAGGCGAAGTCAAACGTTTCCGGCTCGAAGGGCAATTCGAACGCATTCCCCTGCACCCACCGCACGCTCTCGGGACAAGCCGCGCGGCCCTGGGCGATCATCGCTTCGTTGTATTCCAGGCAGGCAAGCTCCCCGGCGGGCCGCACGTCCCGCGTCAACCGTCCCGGCCCCGGCGCAATTTCAAGCGTCCGCCCCGGCCGATGCGCCCCCATCACGCCATTGACCACGCCCACCTGCCGCTCGTGCAACAGGCGCATCAACTCGCTCTCGAAGCGATTCGCAATGTACCGCTCCGCAACCGCGCGGTCGCGATAGGACGCTTGGATTTCGTGTTCGGTGGCTAGGGGCATTCTAGGCTATTGCTCCGCAGTCGTGGCAGTAGTCGCCAAGCGACATTCTTCGCTAACGTGAACGCCTCGCGTTTTCGCAAGTCGGGTATACGGAAAGTTATCCTTTAGAGCATTGAGTGGTTTCTCGAACACGTGCCACGACAACGCCGCGACGACAATCGTCGAGGCGCCAACAAACAAGAAACGCTCGATCCCATGCATTGGCACGGCGAAGCCAGCAAACTCCGCAAGCCAAGGTACAAAATTGTGGAACAAGTACATTCCGTAGCTGATCGTTCCGAGATACACGAGGAAGCCATTCGACAGAACTCGTCCCCACGCACCGGCGAACCCTTCGGACGCCCGGTGAACCAGCCAACACGCAACGAGTGCTGCCCCAAAGTCGCGCGTGAGCAACCAAAGCTTAAAGCTAATATCAAGATATTGGCAGGCGAGATGGATGCCCACAATCAGTAATCCGCTCCTTAGCGCCCAAGCGGAGAGTCGATCTATGTCGCCAAGTGGGCGTTCGCTGCGCTGATACCACGCGAGCAGCGCACCTAGGCCCAAGCTGTCCAAGCAACCCGGTGTGAGGTAGACCGCTGGGGCAACGCCCCAATACGTTCCGCAGATCAGTCGAAACAAGGGACCGCAAGCCACGGCGCCCACGAGAAAGTACGGTATCGCCCGATTAGGCATAAACAAGATGAGCGCGGGCCAAAGCAAATAGAACTGTTCTTCGACCGACAGCGACCAAAGATGGCCCCACGCGGACACGATCTCAACGTCGGGCATGGAACACAAGACGTTTGACAAATAAGCGACGTGCCACGGGAAGGTCGCCGATATATCCGGTTGCCCGAGCAAAAGCAGTGCGGCGAGCGACGCGTAGTAGACTGGGAAAATCCGCAGGAATCGCCGCGCGTAAAACGCTCGCAGGATGAACCCTGTGTCGTTACTTTGGGCACGAGCCTTCAACAGAATGCCGGTGATCAAAAAGCCGCTGAGCACGAAGAACAAGCGCACGCAATACGGTCCGAGCGGAATACCAAACTCCCACCGCGTCGTGTGATGTAAGATCACACCAAGAACGGCGAACGCTCGCAGGCCGTCAAGTTGAACCAAACGATGCATCACAGTTGACACACAATCACCTAAGGACAATGGCGCCACGGCTGTAACGCCCAGTTGGCACTCAATCCTGGGTTACGTGACATTCACCCTTCCGATGCGCGGGCGGGAGACCGAGCTGTTTTTTGACATCCCCCGCGTCGCGCGAAAGCCGCCTTACCACGCAGGGATTACGGCAACGAGCCAAGGTGCGCCGTGCGACCACCCTCGTCAGTGGCTGGAAATAGCCATTCAGGGCGATACGGCGCAGGATCCCCCCTTTTCCTTGCGACGACATGAACGTGTTGACCGTACGAACAGTCTCCATTGCCTGACGCTCGCCTAAACCATCGGAGCGCGGCAAGAAAGGCTCTTGATTTCAACGAAAACGGTTCCGTCCGTAAGAACGTAGTCACTTCAATAACCTCGCAGTTCATGTGTACGCATAGGTCCGCCACCTCCCACGGACTATATAGGCGCCAATGAGTCGCGAACGGCAAATGCGGTTGGAGTTTTAGCCCAAGCGCATTCACGCCGAACAATTGCGCCGTTGTGTGATAATGCCAAAGCGCATTTGGCGTCGTCAATGAGATAAAGCCGCCGTTGCGTAGACATTTTATTGCCTGCCAAATCATACGTGGAGGATCATCACGGAGGTGTTCCAGTATCTCCCACGCAAGTACGAGGTCAAAACGGTCTCGCAATTCAACAGGCAGCGTGTCGCTTTCAACATCTAGAGCAAAGAGTGTGACGGGGAAGGCATCCTCGCGTCCGGGAGCCCTTACGGCACGTCGCTCAATCGTCGGAATGTTTTTGTCGGGAGCTCTAACACAGACGACTTCCGATGCGCCGAATTCGGCAATCAAAATTGGAACCTCCGCTCCCCAAGAACCTATACATAGACACTTGAAGCTAGGTGGAAGTGCTTTCGGCAGATGGGAAAACGAGTACGTCAAGCGATCAGCGTGTTCGGTGTAATAATCGGTCGCGGGAAACCAACTCCTCACGTCCATGACACGGTCGTGCATTATGCGCTCGGTCATGCTTGTACTTACAATACCCAATGACTTTAGCATGTTATCGCCTATCGAGGAACCGAAGCGGAGCCGCATTTATGGCATGCAGAGGCCGTACTGTGGTACATCTAAACCGGCAAAGCGGAATGTCTCATTGGTTCGTACGCAGCCCACGTTGATCGAGCCACGCACACCCCCTGCACAAAGCCGCGTCCTTCATCGTAGACTTCCGCATTGACAACGGTGAAGGCAAGGCATTCGCGATGAGTCTCGACAACATCCCGTCCCTCAACAATTCTGGTCGTCACTGTGTACTCACCTGGAGCTAAGGGAAGTTCACGAATGGTGCACACAATGCTTGTCCCGTCTGGTCCTCCAACTTCGAGGCAACGGCTAGCGGGTGATTGAATTGTCAGCGCTCGGTTTCCATATATGTCGTCAATAAACAATTGGACTACTGGGATGAACGTATGAATGTCGTGTCTCAGGTTTATGGCAAAATGGACATCTTGCGCGATCGGAATGACGCTCGATGGCCGTAATCGCGAGTCGTACATGGCGACAGAACGCATGTATCGGGCTTGTGGATACTCTCTCTGGCACTGACGTTGCGATTCTAACGTTCTTCGGCGGTAGGCGTCCACGACATCGGCAGTCTTTCCGGCCGCAACCAGCATTCCGTGTCGGAGTTCCACTGCTTGATCACAAAGAGCTTCAAGGGCAGCAAGATTATGACTGACAAACAGAACGGTTCGGCCGCTCTTCGCAACGTCCTTCATCTTGCCGAGGCAACGACGCTGAAAATCGAAGTCTCCGACTGCGAGAACCTCATCGACAACGAGTATTTCTGGTTCCAAATTTGCGGCGACGGCGAAGGCGAGGCGGACTTGCATGCCGCTGGAGTAGCGTTTGATGGGCGTGTCGAGAAACTTTTCGACGCCGGAGAAGTCGACGATTTCGTCGAACTTGCGGTCGATTTCGCGGCGGGTCATGCCGAGGATGGCGCCGTTCATGTAGATGTTTTCGCGGCCGGTTAGCTCGTGGTGGAAGCCGGTGCCGACTTCGAGGAGGCTGCCTACTCGGCCGTGGAGGGCGATGCGGCCGGCGGTGGGTTCGGTGATGCGGCTGAGGACTTTGAGGAGCGTGCTCTTGCCCGCGCCGTTGCGGCCGATGATGCCGACGACTTCGCCTGGCTGGACGTCGAACGAGACGTCTTTGAGTGCCCAGAGGGTTTCGCCGTTGCGTCCGTCGCCCGCGTCGCCCTGGTAGTCGGCGTTGAAAGCCCGGCGAGCGGCGCCGTGGAGGCGGCGGAAGGGGGCGGCGGCGGCCTCCGCGAGCGACTCGCGGAGCGTGCGATAGCCGTCCTGGCGCGCGCCGATGCGGAAGCTTTTCGAGAGGTTTTCGACACGGATGGCGGGATTCATGGACAGTATGCGCGGGCTGTATTTCCAGGAGAGCGATTACCCGCGATGGCCAAGGATTACGGGGCGGGTGTAACGTCGGGGCAAAAACCCACGTCGGGGTTTGTCCCATGGTTGATCGACCGTCACTCGTGGGAAGCCGTTGGACTCAAGCAGTTTCTGGAGAAACGCGACGTTCGTCCGATGGCGAAGGCCGGGGTGGTCTCCGACGTTTGATTGCACGAGGAACAGGGGCGCGACCGCGGCGGCATGCCTCGTAACGCGTGCCATAGTCGTTTCATCGACGTAGTACAGGCAGTTTAGGGCAATGACCGCATCGAACTCGCCGAGGTCGAGCGACGGCAAATCTCCCATGTCGCACTCAACATAACGAACATTGTAGGTTGCCTTGCAACGCCATTCGAGCGCCGCCTTGACGAACTCTGCCTGCTCTTTCCATTTCGACCACCCCCGGTCACAGTCGACGCCGACGACCTCTGCGGCGCCAAGCCGGGCCATGTGGATGGAGATTACGCCGGCATTGCAGCCGATTTCTAGGATTCGCTTGCCCTGAAGGTCGGGTAGATTGCGGCGAACGATGAAATCGAACTTTGAGGCGCCGGCGTGCCACGAATCTTCTGGCTGGTCGGGCCACGAGTCGGAACGCGCGACGATGCCGTTGCCGAAATTCGTGTGAACGAACCACTTGTACTCCTTAATCCGGCGGCGAATGAGGTCGTCGGAAAACGGCTCGTCGCTGCCTTCGCGAGAGTCGAGCTCGATGGTAGTTGCACGGGAGCTGGAAGTTGGAATCGACATGAATCACCTTTTGGGATCAAGCAGCAGACGGGCAATCAAGCGGCGATTGGCGCGGGCCAACCAGAGCGATATCAAGTAACTGCTGAACCCGGTTGCGCGACCTATGTGAAACGTAGTCAGGATTTGGGTAAGGGCGTTCCAGATCAATAATAGCTGAAAAAGGCTCGTTCGTGGGGCCTCGCTCGGCAGTTCATAGCCGGCGGCGAACGCGTCGAGAAGCGGTTTGAGTCGTCTATTCCGCACGGCCGAAAGCGTCGCAATGTTCCAGACGGCGTGCCAGCAACGCACGAAATCCTCAAACGGAAAGCCAACGCGCGTGTCGGTGAAATCGAGGACGAATAAATCCCCGCGCTCGTTGTAGGGGATGTTGGCAAGGGTGAAATCGCCATGAATCGTCGTCAGTCCGTAGCTCGAGAGGTCTGCGACGGCGGGCGACTCGAACTTTCTAGCCAGCGCGTCGCATGTCGCTTTGTCGAGGAACCGCGGAGCGATTTCTCGCAGGCGCCGGAGTTTTCCCAGTCCGGACCGGCAGGTAACGTCGAGCACGGCGGCGGGGTCAGCGTCGTGGGCGGCGGATTCGTGGTACTTTTTCAGCCACCGACCGATGCGGTCGCCGGCTTCGACGAGCGGCAAGGGATGGAAACGACCGCTGCCGAGAAGGCCCGAACGATTCCACAGGTAATTGAAGAGCGACGACGTACCTTCGACGAAGCGGGTGAACAGTCGGTTTTGTTCGAGGTCGAAGTCGAGCACTTCGATCACGTGGATGCCTGGAACACAGTCGGCAATTCCCGCGGCCCTGCGGAGTTCGTGCGCCTCTCTCAGCAGTGCATCTGGATTCTTGGGTATCTTGTAATGTGCGATAGCCGCGTCGTGGCCGCTGGCATTGCCGAAGGTCACAAGTCCGGTCGTGGATCTGGGATTCGTTCTCGAAGAGATCGTGTTGCCGTGGCGGTCCATGGGTGGCTTAGATAGCGCGCGCCGGGGCGTAGAAGTACTGGGTGGCGTACACTTCGTCCGTCGCGAGGCTGGCGATCTTGACAGTCGTTGCGCCGACGAGCGCGACGTAATAGGACAATTCTACGCCGTACATCGTCACGAATTGGGCGGCGATCATGTAGCCAATGAGCGAGCAGATGACCATGCGCATGATGTCGGCATGTAAGGCGAGGTTCGGGTCGTCGGCGCGGATTATTCGCCAACCGCGGTGCATGGTGGCGAAATAGAAGGTCAAGAGGAAGAGCATTCCGGGGATGCCAGTTTCCGCGCCGAACTGGAGCCACGTCGTGTGGCCGTCCTTGCCCCTTGGCCAGCCATACTCATGGGAATGGACGCGAAAGTGAGCGGGGCCGACGCCGGCGAGGGGGCTTTTGGCCATGATTTCCAGGCAAGTCTTGGAGAGCCCGATGCGGCTTTCGGCTGAGGAGTCGCGTTCCTCTTCATCAACGAATATGGTCATGAACCGGTCGACGGTTTCCGGTCCGGCGAGGCGGAGCCCAATCGCGACGGCGAGGGCGAAGAATGCGTAGTGTGCCGCTTTTTTGCGAACCAGGAAGAACGTCAAGCCACCGGTAATCAAGAGCGCGAGCATGCCGCCGCGCGAGTTCGAGAACAGCACGACGTGGGCCATCAGGCCGGCGGCGATGAAAGCGATCCATTGCCTGATTCGGTTGGTTTCGCACAAGCCGAGGAAGAACGCCAGCCCGGCGCCGCCGACCATGGTGATGGCGACACCATTGTTGTCGAGTTGGGCAAAGCCCGACTCGCGAACGAAGTTGAACCCGTCCAAATAAGCGAGATTCATCTCCAGGGCGAGATAACCTTGGCTCGCGAAGATGACCCAGGCGAGGATATAGACTTGCTTGAGTGAGCGGATCGTAGTCATGCCGACCAGGAACGGTAGGACGATCTTGGCATACTCCTCGACGCGGGACCAAGCAAGTTGCTGATCGAGAGCCCAAAACGCGGCAAAGGCCATCCACGCAAGTGCGCCGCAGAGCGAGAACACGATCATTCGGGCGCGCCCGAAATACCAGATCCCGAAGCCGTTCAACGCCCAGCCGACGAGCAACGCGATGCCGATGATCCGGCTATAATTTCCGACGGGGACGGACCAATGCCACAACGATTCGGGGCGAATGATCGCGAAGCAGACGTAGATCAGCAATCCGTAGAACGGATTGATGAGAGCGGCGAGGCTGCCGCCGTACGTCAGTGCGTAGGTGAAGATCAGGCCCTTCACGTCAGGTCAATCTCGATGGGCGATCAAATAATGTCCGCGAACGTGGCTTCGACGCGGCGGAAGTAGAGGCAGCCGAGGACGAGCAAGGCGAACGATACCGCGAGCGAGATGCCGAGGGCGTACCAGTCGAGTGGTTGGTTGAGCGTGGCGGCGCGGAAGTTCAGGATCAGGCCGAATGCCGGGTTGAGCGGCAACAGGGCGTTGGTCCGCTCGCTGAGGACCAGTTCGGGCTGCATGTAGATGCACGGCGTGGCGAACATCCATAGTTGCACGGCGAACGGCACGACGTAGCGGAAATCGCGATAGGCGACGGTGAGCGCGGCGAGCATCACGCCCACGCCGAGCGTGGCCACGACCAGGCCGAGCGCCAAGAGCGGCACGAGCAGCATCGACACGCCGGGCGCGACGCCGTAGTAGACCATGAGCACGAGCAACATGCCGAACGCGATCGCCAAATCGACGACGCCCGCGCCGATCGCGCCGAGCGGAATGAACAGGCGGGGAAAGTAGACCTTCGTCACGAGGTTCTGGTTGCCGACGACGCTGCCGCCGGCCTGACTGATGGCGTTCGAGAAGAACGTCCAAGGCAAGAGGCCCGCGAAGGCGAAGAGCGGATAGGGGATGTCGGTGGCGACGCCGGCGAGCCGGCTGAAGAAGATCGAGAAGACGACCATCGTGGCGAGCGGCTGGAGGATCGCCCAGGCGGCGCCGAGAATGGTTTGTTTGTAGCGGACCTTGACGTCGCGCCAGATGAGGAAGTAGAGCAGTTCGCGATAGCGCCACAGCTCGCCGAGATCGACGAACTTCCAGCCGGGACGGCGCTCGATGACCGTGACGGGCAGGTCGGCGTCATCGGTCGCGGCAGCGTTCACGGCCGAGGCGTGGGGCGCATCGACGGGGCGCGGCGCTTCGGTCGCCAGCGGGCCGGGCGCTTCGAGCGAGCTTTCGACGGTGTCGGTCACGGAATCCATGTTCGGCGGTACAAATAAATGCCCGCGGGAGGCGGGACGACGGTTCGGAGTGGGGATCTAGCCGTCGCTCCAGGCGACCGCGCACGTGGCGGACGCGCGATCGGCGATCGGCGACGCTTCGGACGGCGCGATGGCGGCGGCGAGAAGGTCGTCGAGCGGGGCGAGCCTCGCCGACCAGCGATAATGCCGTTCGACGTGCAAGCGTGCGGCCTGGCCCAGGCGCCGGCAGTTTTCCGGCGAGTCGAGCAAATCTTGGAGGGCGGCGACCCATTCGTGCGGCTTGGCCGCGCAGAGAACGTGTTCGCCGCGGACGAGACTCAGGCCGGTTAGAGCTTGCGGCGAGGCAACAACCGGTTTAGCCATTGCGGTCGCTTCCAAGACTTTGTTTTGGATGCCGCGAGCGATTCGCAATGGCGCGACGACGGCCGCGGCCCGCGCGAGGTACGGACGCACGTCGGGGACGTTCGCGGCGATCGACACGCCTGGAATTTTGCTCAAAGCGAGCACCGCGGGCGTTGGGCAGCGCCCCACCAAGGTTAGCTCTGCCGAAGGCGCGCGAATGCGCAGCTCCGGCCAAACGTGCTCGCAGAACCACGTAAGTCCGTCGACATTCGCGCGATAATCGAGCGCGCCGACGAACGCGATTTCGTGCGGATTTGCGCCGTGGAGAGCGCCGGCCGCGTTGGGGTTGAAATAGTCCAAGTCGACGCCGTTCTCGACGGCACGAACCGGAGCATCCGGCGAACTTGCCCGCAGCAACTCGGCCTCGTCCTCGCTAACTACGACGACGCTTTTCGCTTGCCGGCAAAGCTGCTGCTCGAGGCGGCCGAGGCGTCTGCCTTCGAGGGCGAACAAGCGGCGTTTGATGCCGCGAGTTTTGGCCGCGTAGTCGCGCCACTTTTGACTATCGACGTCGACGAAATCGACGATAAGCGGCACGTCGCTGAGTCCGCGAGATGCCAGGTACGGCGCCATGCTCGAACAGAAAACGAACGCGGCATCGTACCGCTCTTGACGCGACCAGGCGTCCACCGTGTCTCGCAATCGGCACGAGGCGAACAGGCCCTCGGTCGCGGAGCGGCCAGCCGCGAGCGATTTCGCGGCCCGGAGCCAGCGAGCCGCGCCGCCGATCGGCTCGATCGCCACGCGACGGCAAAGCGATCGAAGCGTCATCCAAGTCTCTTCCGGCACCGGTTCGTCGGCTAGGGTCGCCAGATCCAACGTCGACCGCGCGGCCAGCCACTGCACGAGTTGCCACGAACGCACGCGGTCACCGCGGTTGGGCGGAAACGGCACGCGATGAACGAGCAGCAAAATGCGTGGTTTGACGAGCACGGGACGAGAGCGATCGAGGGCGGATGGGTTCGCGGCGCAAGCGGTGGGCGACTAACGCGGACGCGGCGTGGCCGTAGCGAGCGAGCCGATCTGACCGTTCATCCGCTCCATTTCCGAATCGGCGGCGTCCGTCGCGGTTTCATCGCTGTGCGAATGCGAACCGCCGGCAGACAAGCTTACCTCACGGCGCACGCCCAGCAGCCGGGAGGCCCAATAGCCCGAGAACCCAACGGCACGAAAACAGGTGCAGAGCAACAGGCGAACATCCTTGGACAGCGAGCCCATGCGAATGTACTCCATGTCGAGCACGAGTTTGCGGCGGACGCTGTTCAAGTCGCTGTCGGCGGGCAGATTGATTTGTGCCAAACCGGTGATGCCGGGAAGCACGGCCAAGCGGCCGGCGTAACCGGGAATTGCCTGGGCGAGGGTGTGGGTGAATTCGGGACGTTCGGGGCGCGGACCGACGAGGCTCATGTCGCCGCGGACGACGTTCCAAAGCTGTGGCAGTTCATCGAGGTGCGTCTTGCGAATGATGCGGCCGACTCGGGTCAGCCGCGGGTCGTTCGCGACCGCCCAGACGGGCCCGGTCTTGGTTTCCGCGTCGTGGACCATGGTGCGATACTTGTACATCGTGAACAGCTTGCCGTGGCGGCCGACGCGCACCTGGCGGAAGATCGCCGGACCGCGAGACGACATCCGCACGAGGACGGTCAACACGACCATCACGGGCAGCGTCGCGACGAGCATGACGGCGGCGATACCCCGCTCGAAGAAGCCCTTCCATCGAAAATAGGAACTAACCTCCGTGTGCGTGGCGCCGTCGTGCATAGGTAACGGCGGAACGACTTGCTTGCGGGAGCCGCGCTTCTCTCGAGTTGCCGTAATCATGGAATCAAAACCTCAAGCCAGTAGATGGTTTCCAACCAATCGTCCCAAGCATTTGCCTATCCCTTAGTGGATACGAGCGTGTTTCGAATTGCCGGTACAAACGCTTCCAAAAAATCCCGACAGGGGTCTGCGGCCGACGCATCCGCCCCGGGGATGCTACCGGCCACTTGAATCTTGTAGAGCCAAGGCTCGCCGCTGAACTCGAACCGCGAAGATTCCGGTGCGCTCCAGGCGTCGCCCGTGCTCCAGCCATAGTAGACGCGCAGGTGTTCCTCGGCGGCCGTGCGCCCGCGAAAGGTGATTGCCCAAAACTCGTCGCCTCGGTCGTCGGGAGTCTTGAGCGTGAGGACCTGCTTTTCGGAGTCGATTACGTAGTCGCGGCTCGAATAGCAGATTTCCGGCGTGTGGACCGCGATGGGACCGGAAGGCCCGAGCAAGAGCGCCACGACGACGGACGCGCCCGTGTCGACGTTCACGTAGCGGCGCTTCAAGCTGCCTTCGCAACGGAGAATCTTCTGGACCTCGTCTTCGAGATCGTCGGACGACTCCAACTGCCAGGGGCCGATTCTCTCGGGTACCTGGTCGAGCTTCGCGGCGGTCGCGGCGATGTCCGCCGGAGCGCCCCAGCGGCGCGACAACCGGCCGTGCAGCACGCCGGCAAGGACGGTAGCCAGCAGGATGCCGACGACGGTGAGCGGAATTCTTCGTTGCGTAAGGAGAGACATCGCGTTAAAGCGTCTTTTCGAGCATGGCCCGCAGGGCGAGGTCGCCTTCGGTGAGGACGTATTCGTCGAGGCCGTTTTGCTTGGATTTCTCGAATGCCTTTCGGGCATCGTCCTGGCGGCCGGCCTTTGCGTAGGCGGCGGCGAGGTGGAAGGCGTAGCGCGGATCGACTGCCTCGGACTCGACCGCTTCTTCCAAGCATTTCACGGCGGCGTCGAGATTGCCGTCCATCAAGTGGATCGTGCCTTGGGTATCGAGCAGGGCTGGCTTGCGGCCCGCCACGGAAATCGCCTGCTCGATATACCGCAGGGCGTCTTTCTGACGGTGCGGCTGCTCGGCCAGCAGCGTGGCCAGATTGTTGAGCGCCAGCAGGTGATTGGGCGCAACCTTGACGACCGCCTCGAACAACGTAATCGCGTCGAGGGGGCGTCCTTGCACCGTCCGGAGCACCGCCGCCGAGAACAGCAGGTCGGCATTGCCCGAATGTTCCTTGAGTGCCTGGGCGAGGACAGGCTCCGCGAGGCCGAGGTCGTTCGGCGTGGGTTTTCCCGCGGCGAACACCGACGCGAGAATCTGCGCCGGTCGCGCCGAAGCTTCGGACTTGGCCGCGGCTTCGCATACCTTGACGACTTCGTCGAAGCGACCCTGCGCCGCGAGCGATTGGACCAGCGGCGTATATGCGGTGGAGACGCGCGGCCAGAGTTTCCGATACCAGCGTTCGGCCGCCGCATGGAGGTCGACGGAGGAGTAAACGTTGCCAACGCTTACGATCCATTGGTCTTTGTCGGCGTCCTTCTTCAATGCGGCGAGACGTTGCTCCGCGAGCGGCTCGGCGAGTTGTTCGATCTCCGAGCCCCGATCCTGCGCCGCCATCAGCCTCGCCCGCAGGGCAAGCGAACGATTCGACGGGTAGCGGTCGGCTTTGCGTTCGAGCGCTTCGATGCGCTCGACGCAGGCTTGGGCGTCGCTGAGCATGTTCGTCCGCAGTTCGTCGCCGATGGGCAACGGCGACTTTGCGGCCTGTGCGCCGCAATGGCGAATGGCAAAGTCGGCGGCCAGAGCGAGGTGGGCTTCCGAGGACTCGGCGGCGTCGAACAGCGACCAGAGTTGATCGCGGGCGGCTTGGAGCTTCGATTCGTCGGAAGTCAGGCGAGCCTCGCTCTCGTAAACGCCCGCCAGGAGCAAGCGATCGGCCGCGGAGGGCTTTGCGTCCGCGGCGATGCGGCTTTCCAGTATCTTTCGCGCTTCGGCGTGCTGAGCGATGCGCTGCTGCTTGTCTCCGCCGCGGCGGACGAGCAGAACCGCCCGCAACCGATCGTCGGCGGCGACGGGCGCTCCACCTTGCGTCGCTTGGCGCAAAAGTTCCTGGGCCTCTGTCCAAGCGCCGTCATCATCGCGGAGAGCGAGCAAGGTCGCCAAGGCCTGCCGCGCGCGAGCGTTTTCCGGGGCGAGGGCCACGATTTTGCGGAGCGTTCCCTCGGCCGCGGCAACGTCGTCATTGAGCGCGAGCGCCGCCAGCCGCGAGAGGATTGCAATGTCCTTGGGCGCGAGCTCGCTGGCTTGCCGATAGTTCGCCAGCGCTTCCGGGCGTTTGCCCAAGAGCTCATAACCCTGAGCGAGAACAAACGCTTTTTGCGCGGGCTCCAACGGCACTTGTTTCGTCGTTTCCAGGAGCGTCCGTTCGGCCTTCGCCATATCGCGCCCGCGGAGGTGATACATGAACACGGCGTTCCAAGGGCGAATGTCGTTGGGCGCGAGCTTGACGGCTTTTTGGAGCGTGGCGATGGCTTCTTCGCGCTTGCCGTCGAATTGCAGCATCTCGGCGAGCCAGACGTAGCGCATGGCGTCTTCGGGTCGTTCGGCGAGCGATTGGCGGGCAAGTTCGACGGCGCGGCCGCGCTCGTCTTGCTGCACGGCGACCGCCATCGCCAACGACTCGAGGCGGTCGGACGAAAATGCGCCGCGGCCCATCTGGTCGATGATCTGCTGCGCTTCGGCGAAGCGGTTGAGACGGTAGAGCAAGCTGATCAAGCGTTCGTAAGTGAAGATTCGCCGGTCGCCGGCTTCGACGGCGGACGTGTAGCGCTCGACAGCCGTCGACACGTCGCCGCGGGCCTCGGCGATTTGCCCCATGAGCACCGTGGCCGGCGTCCAGCGCGGCCGGTCTTTTAGAATCGCCGTCACCAGGCGTTCGGCTTCTTCCAGGTCGTTCGGCGAACGGCGGGCCGGGTCGGCGAGCAAATGAGCTGCGCGATAGAATCGCCAGCCGTGCCCGTTTTCGCCCTCCGCCTTGCGGAGCGGCTCGTCGAGCTGTGCCAGTTCCTTCCAATCGCGGGCTTCGAAGGCCAGTTCCGCGGAGCGCCGCAAGATGCGAAGGTTCGTCGGATCGTCGGCGCGCAGCGCGGCGAGCCGCCGGCGGCCCGCGGCGAGGTCGCCCGCTTCGACCGCCAGTTGCATTTGACGGTACAGGAGCGCTTTGCGGAGCGGCGCGGGCGACTCGGCGATCGCCGTCGCGAGAATTTTTTCGGCTTCGGCAAATTGCTTTCGCATGGCCAACAGATTGACGCGGGCGACGGCGGCCTCGATGGCGTTCTTTTCGAGGCTCAGGTATTGCCGCAGAGCGCGGTCGGCGTCGTCGGGGCGCTTGAAGCGTTCGTAGGCGAAGATCAATCGCTGCCAATACTGCGGCTCGGTTTCGTAGTCCTTTTCGCCCGCGCGGAGCAGCGCCTCGGCCCGCTGGCGGTCCGCGTCGGTTTGCTGGGCGAGAAAGTAGTCGACTTCGAGGAACCGAACGGCCCACGAACCTGGGTTCTCTTGCTTGGCCTTGGCGAGCGTGTCCAAGAAGGGCTTCCAATCGCGTTGGTCCAAGGAGCCGATGCGGGCCTGCTGTTCGAGTTGAGCTTGTCCCAAGCCGAGCCAAAGCTGCGGCGGAGCCTGTTCCTGCTCGGCAGCCTGGCGGTAGCCGGCGATCGCCTTGTCGAGTTGTCCGGCACGCTTCCAGGCTTCGGCGGCGAGCAGGGCGGAACCCCACGGCGTGGTCGAGCGCGAGGCGACTTCGCTGTACGCCGCCGCCGCTTGATCCCAGTTCTCGAGCGCTGCATACGCCTGGGCCAACAGGACGCGGACGCGGTCCAGTTCGGGATTTTGCTCGGTGCTCGTGCCCAGCGATCCGGAGGTGACGATTGCATTCGTCAAGAGCGAAACGACGCGCGACGGCTCGTTATTGGCGAGCAACCATTGCGCTTCGAGCCGCGCGAGCATGAATCGCTGGCGAATGCGGGCGTCGGTGCGCAGAAAGAGCGAATTCGCTTCGGCCCGTTTAATCAGGAGATCGAGGGCGTCTCGGGCGGCGGCCAAATCGCGAGCGGCCAAATGGGTCTCGAACAGCTCGACGTTGATCGCCTCGTTGTCGCCCCCCGTCCGCTGTAATCCGAGCTTCCACGTATCGACGGCCGCTTGGGTCGATCCGAGGGCTTTGTGGGCGCGGCCCAGGAAGAAGTAGCCGGCGTCGCGCGTGGGCGCGACTTCGACGAGCCGTTCGAACAGCTTGCGAGCGCGGTCGGCATCGCGTTCGGGTGGCGGGGCGGACAGGTAATACTGTCCCGCCGCGAGCAACGCCGTCTCGCTTCGGGGTTCGAGTTCGAGGGCCCGTTCGAAATCGCCGCGGGCGCCGGGCAAGGAAAAGGCCGCGCGGTATTGTGCGCGGGTCAAGAAGGAATCGGCGCTATTCGGAGCGGCGACGATCATCTTTTCGATGACGTCATCGGCGAGCTTTGCGGCCTCTTCGTTCGTCTTGCCGAGTTTTTCGGCGCGGGTCCGATACAGGAGGGCGAGGCGGGCCGCGACCGTAGCGTCGCCCGGCTGGGCCGCGTTCGCTCGGTCGAGGGTATGGAACGCCGCCTCGGCGGCTTCGACCGTGCCGCGGATTTGTGATTCGGCGGCGGCGACCAGCGCGACGATGCGTTTGGCCGTCGCGTCGTCGCGGGTTTCTTCCGCTTCGAGCAGCTTCTTGGCCTCGATTTCCGCCTGGGCCCGTCGTCCCAATTCGAGCAGCAATTCGGCGAGGCGGCGCCGCAAGCGGGCGTCGTCGGGCGCCACCCCCAGGGCGCGGTAGTACAGCCGCGTGGCCTCGTCAAGCTGCCTCGGGGTTTGCAGATCGTGGTCGAAGACGAGCGCCGCGCGGACGTGGATTTCGTCTTCGTCGGGATTGAGCCGCAGATATTGGTGCAGGTAGGCGACGGCCTTTGTCCAGTCTTTCTCCTCTTCGAGCTGCGCCACGCGTGCGAGCAGCGAATCGGCGAGTTTCTCGACCTGATGATTGCGCCAAAGGTACGCGGCCCCGCCGAGCAACGCTAGGGCGAGCACCGAGGCGATCAACAGCCGGAAGTTCACCGCCCGATGCGTCGGACGGCGCGTATGCGACGCGGCGGGCATCGCGTCGCGCTGCGAGTCGCGGGATTCGTCAGAATGCGGAGGAGTCATGCTCATTGGCGACGCAACCAAGCAACCGCGAGGTTACGAATAGCGATGCGTTCTTTTCGTAGGCGGGGACGGCTTAGAGGGTCGTTAAGCCGCAGCGCGAGGCGCTGCGTGAATCGGGCGGGCCGGGATTAGGAGAGCGAATCTTCCAGGTAGGCATAGTTTCCGTATGTCGAGGCATAGCGCCGTGCCGATGTGCCGCTGAGCACGGCGCCCATCAGGTTCACGCCGGCCATGTTGAGCCGATCGGAAGCGAGGCGCACCTGCCGCGAGCGGCTCACGTCGCGGAGGGCACAAAGCAATGTCCCGTCGGCCGCTTTGGCGATCACCAACGACTCGCTTGCGCAGAGGATCGGCGGCGTGTCGATGACCACGAAGTCGTAAACTTCGCGAAGCTGCGCGACGAGCTTGGGAATCGCCCCGTTACCCAAGTAGTTATGTGGGCTCGTTGCGACGCGGCCGGCCGGCAAGAGGTGCACGCCTTCGGCGACTTCCTCGACGATCGCGTCGGTGATTTCGCATTCTTTGCGGAGCACGCCGGCGAGGCCCGGTTCGAGATGGATCTCGAAAATTTCGTGAAGATTCGGCGACCGCAGATCGGCGTCAACGATCAGCACCCGCTTGCCGGTGGCGCGGGCGAGGCTGATCGCGAGTTGGGAGACGAGGCTCGTCTTGCCTTCGCCGCTGACGGCGCTCGTGACGGCAAATACGCGGTGGGAACTGGTTGCTTCCGACAGCAGGAGGCAGGTTCGCAAGCCATCGACGCTTTCCTGGAACAGGCCGAGGTCGCGGCGAATCTTTCGTCGCGATGCCGCGCCGCCGGACAACACGGGGCGCGTCGGAAGTTGGGCGATCTCGCCGATGATCGACAGCGTCGACTCGCTCGATAGCTGGTCCGCGTCTGCAATCCGCCGCGAGAGCTTCTCCCAACCGACGACCACGAAGAACGGCAGCACGAACGCCGCGCCGCAGAACAGGATCAACGGCTTGTAGGGCCAGGCCTCGATCGGAGCGGGGGGAATTTGGGCGTCAGACCGGACGATCACTTTCGCGGGATTGTGCGTTTCGGTCTCAACCTGCAGCTTGCGCTGGGCGATCAGATTGAAGACGCTCGACTCGCGCTCCAAATCGGCGTATTTGAATTGAAGGCGAACGGCATCGCCGCCGCTCTCGCTGAGCGACTTCATATATTCGTCGTAGCGCCGCTTGAGCAACGCGTGTTCGGCGTCGAGCGCGGTAAGACGCTGCCGCCATTGCACGGCTTCTTGCCCGCGATCGGCCGTCGACACCACGGAGTTGCGCAGTTCCAACTGGGCGCGGACTTCGTCCTGCAACGTCGCGAGTTCCTTTTCGGCCCTCACGATCAAAGCGGCGTAATCCTTATAGCTGGAGCTCTGCTTGCCCTGGCGAGACTTCTTCTCGATATCTTCGAGTTGCAGCCGCATCGCAGATATTACCCGGCTCTGCTCGCGGACTTCCGGGTGCATCTTGACTTCGACGTCCAAAACGTCGTCGGGAATTTTGGGCGGCTTCGACGCGACAGGCTGACCATAGGCGGCGATCTGGGCGTTCAGAACTTCGCGGTCGGCCTCGATCTCGACGAGCCGCTGCTGCAACGCGAACACCGGCGAAAGCACGCTGCCCGCGGCGCCCGTGTCGCCCTTTGCGGGAACCTTACCCACGACCGTCTTCTCGATTTCGACGATTTTTTCGCGAATCGACCTGATTTCGGCCTCGCGTTTGAGCTTGACGTTCTCGAGCTGAACCAGCATTTCCTCGCGGCGGGTCTTTTCGTCGGCGACGAGCTTGCCCAAGTAGACGCGGATGACGCCATTGACGATGGTCGCCGCGTCCTTGGCGTTCTCGCCGACGTACTCGATGCGGTATAGTTCGGAGCCGCCCTCGCCCGAAACCTTTAGCGTCTCTTCCAAGAACTCCAGCGGCGCGACTTGGCGTTTGATTTCGGGAATCTTCGCGATCTCGGGATCGGCCAGCGCCGGCGTCAGAACGACCGAACTTGCGATCGACCGCAACTGTGTCTGCGCGAATCGAGGCGAGGTGTCCGGCGATGTGGGCAACAAAACTCCGCCCCGGTCGGGAATCTCGATAATCGCGTATGCCCGATACTTCGGCGTCCACGTCAGCCATACCGCGGCTCCAGCCAACAAGGCGCAAACGAGACCGGCGGGAATCGCCACCCGCCACCAGTGCTGGAACGAACGATAGACGAAGCCGATCGTGATTCCGGCGCCGGTCTGCGGCGCCGGTTTCGGCGGACCACCGAATTGTATTGGCGGCGGTCGCAACAGCGCGGGCGGACCCGCTGTCTGCGCGATCAACGCGGATTCGGAAACGTGGGGCGAACTCATGGTGCTACTTCAACTTTCAACCGGCGTGAACTGCCAAACGCGGTCTCAACTCAACTCTCGTTCCGTATTGCTGCGGAATCCTCAGGCGTGAACCGCGGGCTCGGCCGGCGCGGCGACGGGACTCTTCGCCTGCCGGATACTCACCGTTTCGACTTCGGGGAATAGCCGCGAAATGTAAACCAGGAACAGCCAGAATAGCGCGGCGGCAAATGGAATCATCACCCAGCCGGCAAAATCGTGCGTGAACTTGTCCGCCGCCTCGCCGGATACGTACTGTTGCAGCAACGCCGTGGCGACGATCCGGGTCGAATTGGCAACGAGCGTGATCGGAACGGCGCTCGCCAGGAGCATCGCCTTTTCCCACCAGGCGCGCCGCGTAAATAGCACATACGCGAAGGCCAACGCGAAGATGCCGACGAAAATACGCAGCCCGGAGCACGCTTGTGCGACCTCGAACTGCCGTTCGCCGATCAGAATCACATTCCCTTCCGACAAGGCGGGCTGGCCGAGCATCTGGAGCACGGCGGTGCTGATCTTCGTCGCGGCGCCTTGCAGCGGCTGGCTCAGGAACATTTCCGCGGAATACGGCAGCGGAAACATGAACCACAGGAAAATGATCGCCGGCGCCGCCCAGCGGGCAACCACGGGACCGAATAGCAGCAGCACCGTTCCCGCGATCCACAGCGGCAAAGTCCAGCCGTCGACCGCTTCGATGTAGATATATGCCGCGGCCCAGCGAATGGCGAGCGCGGCGATAAGGAATGCCCAACCCCATTGCGACGAGCGCAGTTGGTCGCGCGGAAACTCTCCGCGCCGCGCCCACAAGAACCACGCCGCGATCGGCAGCACGAGGTAGCCGTGCGAATAGTCGGGAATCGTATCCCAGGCATGGACGGTTTCGGCGAGCGTAGGCCAGTACGACCAGACGAGCGCGACGAGCAAGGCGGCGGCGCCGGCGACGAATTGCCAACTCGACCAGTCGTACGACAAGGTCCCCTCGACGGAGCGCGGCTCGGCGCGGCGCTCGGCTTGCTTCGCCGCGGCCGCAGCGGCCGTCGGCGAAAGGCTTCGCGATCGTTTTCTCGTTGCTCGCGACAAGGTGATGCCGGACTCTAAGGGTGATGTCGAACCAGGTTCGAGAGCGATACGTCAATTCATTGCGCCAAAGCTCCAGCCGGCGAGATAGTGCTGCCCGCGAGCGCGGTTGGCACAACGGCGGAGATTACGGGACGACAATCGGTGCAGGTGGGAAACTGCGACGGGACGGCGTTCCGTTCAATGCAGGACATTCGGTGCGGTCCGCGCGCACTCCGTTCCTCTCGGTTGCGGCAGACCGAAGCTCAGTTGGCCCTCGCTCAAACATTCGAGGGCCACCGACGCGACCGTGGCGACAAACCATCCTTTGCCATCGCGTCTGCTTTCGCCGAGAGAACACTCGAAGCAATGCTTCGCGGCCACCCAGGCGACAAGGTTGACTTTCATGGTAGTCGATCCCCCTTGAGCGTCAAGCGATTGGGCGGCGGGGGCGGCAAAACTTCCCGTGCTCTCCGGTGGACTTTACCAATCGCCGCGATCGTGCCGGTCAAACATTGCCCGCTGTCGCCCGCGCACCGGTGATCTTCAGCGGGCAGCGCCGCTTGTGCGATTTATTCGGGCCGGTTGCTTGCAGGAATGCGGCGGGCCGACTACGATCAAAGGCTGTCGGCTCGATGCGGCAATGCCGAGCGGGCCGAATCCGCCGCGCAAAGGACCGTCCCCAAGACGCCGCTTGGCCCGAAGAATGGGTTCGGCGCTCAAAAACGCGGCCCCAAGGCTTACGTTTATCGCTCAACGGCGCCCTTCAAGTTGCTTCGGTTGTGAAACCGACGGGAACGGAGTGCGCCCGCACGTTGCCACTCTGGCTTGTCGCGGTTTCGCGTTGCGGCAATCGTTTCGTTCATCGTGTTTTGTGCCTGAATAGCGACTCGCGCCGGGTTCGTTGCACGTGAGTTTTAGATCTATCGCGGCTGCCGAACTAGAAATCGCGGCGTCTTATCGTGTCGCCGTTATTCGAAGGTTCGCCGGCGCCTGACACCGCAGCATCGATCGTGCAGAAACAGCAGAAAAAGCGCTCGATCCGTGCAAAAGGGGCCGGGGGTCAGGGGTCGGGGGCCAGGGGTCGGGGATCGCGGGCTAAGACTGCCAAGCTCAACGGCCATGCAAGCGGCGCGGTGAACGGTGCGCTCAATGGCGTTGCCAAGGCCCTGAATGGCGCCGCGAAACGCATCAACGGCGTTCGAAAGCTTAACGGCGCCCGCACCCATTTAGCCCCCGGTGATTCACCGGGGGCAATCGACGCGACAGTACCCGCGATTTCTACGCCGCCAGCGCGCACAGCCAAGCCGGCGCGGGCCACGAAACCCCGCAAATCGCCGAAGAAATTCGCGAGAAAAGCCCGCGTCAAGAAGACCGCCACCGGCAAGCACAAGGCAAGCACGCGCAGCGTGCGACCGAAGCGTTCCCCCGAATCCCGAATCCCGAATCCCGCCCCCTCCCCGACCCCTGACCCCCGACTCCTGACCCCAGCCGCCGACCGCCGACTCATCGACCGCGCCCTGGCCAAAGAACCCGGGGCCTGGGACGACCTCTATTACCGCTGCCACCAACCGCTCTTGGCCGCGATTCGGGCGATCATCGGCTCGCGGCGGCTCGATCCAAACCTGGTCGACGAACTCGCCGCCCGGGTGTGGTATGCCGTCGTCCGGGACGATGCTAAACTCCTCGACCGGTTCGACCCGGGCCGGGGGTGCTCGCTGACGACCTACCTGGCCCTACTGGCGAAGGACGAAGCATCGCGGCTGTTTCGCTCCGAAAAGCGGCGACGAAAGCGAGAAACGGCCGTCGCCACGTCGGACAAGAAGCTCCCCGCCAAAAGCGCCCCCGCAACGGGAGCCACACAAATCACCCTAGCCGAGTTCGCGGCGACGCTAACTCCTGCGGAGAGAACGTTTTACGAAGAGATCGTCGTGTCGGATAGCCCGGCAGAAACGAGCGTGAACGGCGAAAGCAGCACCCCAAAACCCAGCCCCAACGGCCACCCCAACGGGCGGTCGCAGGCGAACGAATGGCAATTGAATCACCGGGTGCGAAGGAAGTTGGAGCGGTTTTTGACGGGTTAGGGGGCAGTGAATGCGGCGCGGCTTTACGTGCGTGGGCCATTAGACGATTTTTGAGGGATGTGCTGTCAGGAATCCGTGATTTTCGACCTAACAACGTCAAGAGCAGGATTTGCAACGGTATCAATAACTCGGAGAGAGAGATGAAGAACCTTTTTATTCTAGCCGCGGTTCTGTTGGCGTCGGCGCTGCAAAACTCGAGTTCCGCCGCGATCATCACTTCGAATGGCGACGTAGCGTTACAGAACGTGTTCAATCCAGCGGACCCGGCACCGTTAGACGACATAAAGTCGCTACTTGGGACTGGTGGTGTCCTATTTACTAACCAGACATCCGGCGTTGCGTTCACGAACGGTACCGTTGCGACAATTGCAATTGTCCCCATAGGGGGCGCTCAAGACGGGCAGACTTTCTCCAGCGTGGCGTTTCCCGATCAAAGTTCCGCCTATGTAATTGCGGCGTTGCAAGGGACAATTCAGATCGTAAGCGGAACCCCAGTCGCGCTTTTTACTTCAGGACGAGCCGCGTTGATCTCGCAATCTGGCGGGCTACAGGCGAATCAGCCAGATACTTGGAATTACACGAATCGAATCGCAGAGTATGCTCTTAAGCCCCAAGAGGAAGTTATTTCTGGAGTCGACTTGAACGGCGGTGCCAACGTCGCAGCTGACATAAACCTAGCAGCCAGCCAGACAAACATAAGTGCACTTAATATTGCCCTACCGTTGGGGAGCAATGCAATTCTGTTTCGAGAAGATTCGACCGCTCAACAGAGCGCCATGCTCGTCCCGGGCAGCGCCACTTTATTCGGCGGGGACAACTTCGTTTTCAACGTGGATGATTTTTCGTCCCTGCTTGGGCCCGGGCTGCAGAAAACAGACGAAGCATTTGTTGCCATACCACAGCAAACTCCTCAATTCAACATTACGGCAATCTCGTCGGGGCTGGATGGTGCCGACTTGGCCGTCTTGAATGCCCTCGCCCTGTGGGGTTTTGGGGGTTCCTTTGCCACTGGCATCGGCGGCGCTGTTGACACCGACTGGAATCCAACTGGCGATGGTGTGAATGCGACTGGAGACTTTCGTGCAGGGCTCGATGGGAGCTTCCATATCGGTCACCAGTTTATTCCTGAACCCAGTTCGTTGCTAGTTTTTGCCGGTTTGTTCGGTGTGGCTGGTGTCGTGCAAGTTTCGCGTCGTCGAAGAGTGTAATGATACGCGACAGCAGCATTCTGCTCGGCACCTTTTTAGGGGGAAGTTAGGTAGGGCGTGCTGAGCTGACGAAGCGGTGACTGAGAGATTATTAAGGGCCTATGGTTTCGTGCCATAGGCCCTTTTTCGTAGCGTGGGCTCTGCCCACGTTTCGTTCCAATCTCGTCTCGCGACGGGTCGGCGTGGCACAGGGTTGTCCGTCGAATAATTGTGTGGTTCTACGGCTTGGCGGTTTCGGGGCACACTCGCGCGGGAAGCCCGGTGGGCGGAGCTACGAGTTCGACGATGTTCGTGCAGCCGGTCGTCTGAGCGACTCGGAGCATTTCATCCGTCACCTAGTCATGGTAGTCGAGGAAGGGCCGCGCGTTGCCGCATTCGAGGATGTCGCGCAGTGTGTCGCGGAGGCTCTTGGGGAGCCATTCTTCGTCCATGAACTCGAAGAGAGATGCGGCATGGCGGTAGTCGTATTATAAGGGTTCTGAGCTTACGCGGAATCGGCAGGGAGACCTGCGGCAATGCGGCAATCCGCACTTCGCATCGCGGAACAAGTCGCGGCATTTCGCCGACCGGTGCGAGAATGCGGCTCGCCTGGGTGCCCGAAGCGCACGATTGCCGCGATGCGCTGGCGGATTTCTATGCCAACGACTTCGCGCGTTCCGCCTTCGAGCTTTTCGACGACCGACTGAAGGGCGCGGTCGGTTTGCGGATTTCCGTTTGCCGTCGTCCACCCGTCCAAGACGGGAACCGACATCATCGGTTGCGCGGCGAGTCCACATTCCGTGACGTCTAGCCAACGGCGTTGAAGCTGGCGACCGAGCGCAATGTCCACAGGCGTTGAGTCCTCTTCGGCGGTGAGGACGCAAAGACCCGCGGCGCTTTCGACGAGCGCGCGAGCGCGGTTGCGAAAGCTCTTGAGCACTCCACCGTGTCGCACGACCCAATCGGGCAGGTAGCGAAGTAGCTTTAGACCTAGGTGGTCGAGTGGATTCAGTCCTAGCGAACCGGTGGGCAGACCTTCGTCGGCTTCGGCATTTCGTGGCAGGTCGAAGCGGATGTTGTCCAGGAAGGCCCGTCGCATTTCGCGGATGCCGAACATGATCGCATCGGCTTCGCCGATAATGGCGGCCATCGCGGCGATCTTGCGGCGGTCGATTATCCAATGCGTTCGGACACCATCGACGGCAACGCGAGAGTCCTGCATCAGATTCGCGAGCACCGCATCGTCGATCGGGCGGCGGTCGTAGAAATGTCGGTTGGTCACACGGCGTTTGATCGCCTCGTCGATCTGGCCTGGCTCGTCGCCGTCGGAGTGTAGCGTTAGTTTTGCGAGCGAGTCGCCTACGCCAAGACCGACGGTGAGTGGCCAGCAGTTGTGTTCGGCCGTTCGGACCATGTTCTCGATGGCCGCGCCGCAGGCGATGCGGGCCATTCGTTGGCCGGCGTTCATGGGCGACCGGTCGCGGGCTTCGTCGACTTCGACGTCGATGGTTCGGGCTTCTTCATCGACGATAAACCGCCATGGCTGCGTATTGTCTCCCGACGGCGCGAGGATCGCCGCTTCGAGGAGTGTTTCAAGGGCGGGATTTGTAAGGAGCGAACCCATACGGGAGGTTGCCGACGTTCACGGGGTCATTGAAAGAGTCCAAGCGATTGCGCCCGGGCGTGCAGCATCTTGCGTTTAAGCCGCTGCAACGGATGCCGATTTCCGAACGTTAATCGTCCGCGGCGGAGGATGCCGCGGTAGGCGTCGAATTGGGCGTAGTACGGGGCGGGGCGGACTTTGCCGCGGCACAATAATATCTTGACCGCTTCCGTCGCCGCCATGCCGCTGGCGAGTTGGCAGGATGCGCCGACGGACGGCCCGCGGCGTTCGGCGAGGTTGACTTGGGAGAGGTCGAGATACTTCAGGTGCGTCGCTCGCGGAGTGAGTCCGACGGCGAACGCGATGACCTGGTCGATGTGCGACTGGCGGTCGTTCAAGTCGAAGTAGCGGTCGAAGCTCATGCCCCGCGGGTCGAACGACAGCCAGCCCGTGCTGAACCCGATCGGTCCCGCGGTGATTGCCCAGAGACCGCGGCGGCGGGCTTCTCCAAATAGCAGGCGGCGGGCTTCGATCGAAAAGAAATCGACGCCGTCGATGAACAAGTCCGCGCCGGCGAAAAAGTCGTCGATATTGTGGCGGCCGACGACATCGTGGATGACGTCGATTTCGAGTTCGGGATTGATCGCACGGACTTGCTCGGCCATCACTTCCGCTTTGCCGCGGCCGAGCGTCGCCGTACTTGCGCCGGCCTGACGATTGAAGTTGGCGACTTCAAACGTATCGGGGTCGGCAATCGTGAAGCGGCCGATGCCGAGCCGGGCGAGGGTGAGCAGGTGGACGCCGCCAACGCCGCCCATGCCGGCAATTGCAATCCGCGCGCGGCGGAGGATTTGCTGCTCCTCTGGCGAGACGAGACCTCGATTGCGTGCGAATGCTCCGTCGTATGACCACGCTGTGGCATCGGCAGGCCCACCCACCTCGGCGACCGGCCGATTGCACGCGGGCGCCAATTCCGGCATCAGCGCGGACGCGGCACGAAAGACCTCAGTTCGCTCAGTGGTCGTTGGCATTAAGGATTCCGGGGCTCTTCGTGCGGTGATTCAATCACGACGTCAACGCGGAGGCCGACGACGAGGTTGGCGGTTTGGGGTGGGGTTGGGGCGGAGAGGTCGATCCAGACTTCGCGGGTTTTTATGTCTAGGCGTTCGCCGGGTTGGTCGTTGGTTAGGATTTTGCGCGACATTTGGGGGCTGAGGGCGGCGACCTGGCCGGTGAATTCTTGGTTCGGGAGGCCGTCGGCGGTGATTTTGGCTTTCATGCCGGGTTGGACGCGGGGGGCGTCGTATTCTTCGACGAACGCGCGGACGCGGAGGCGGCTGGTGTCGGCAAGCGCGATGGGGGCTTTCTCGGCCGCGGGACCGGTGAGTTCGCCGACTTGCGCGTTCACGTCGAGAATCTGAGCGGGGCCGGGGGCGCGGAGCGTGCAGCGGTCGAGGTTGATCTCGGCGAGCTGTAGCTCGGCTTCGGCGGCGCGGATTCGGGCGCGGGCGAGGCGAACTTCGTCGGCCCGAGGAGGGCTGTCGAGGAGTGCGAATCGGGCTTGGGCCGCTTCGAGCGCGGCAGTGGCCGTCTCGACTTCCGACTGCTGATCGTCGGCTTGCTGCTGGGCGACGGCACTTTCGCGGCGGAGACGTTCGATCCGCTCCCACGAACGCTGGGCCTGTTTGAGCCGGGCTTGGTGGCGGCGGACTTCGGCGGCGGCTTGCTGGCGCTCTTGCGAGTGGGCGCCGTTTTCGAGTTGAGCCAGTTGGGCGCGGGCCATTTCGAGCTGGGCCGCGGCGAGGCCGACTTGCTCGCGATGCTCGCGGTCGTCGAGCTTGAGAAGCGGATCGCCCTTGTCGACGCGCTGGCCGATGTGGACCAGCACCTCGACGATGCGGCCGGCGAGCTGCGGGCGGAGCTCGACGGTTTCGGTGGCCCCTTCGACGACGCCCGGCGCGAAGATCCGATCGCGCGGTTCGGGTTGCGCATCGAGCGGCGGCGCGATCGTCGCGCGCGAGTCGATCATCACGCCAAGCGTGGCGACCGAGGCGAGGGCGGCGGCGATCAGGAGGAAGCGGAGCATTTTTCGGGGGTCGGGGGTCAGGGGTCGGGGGTCAGGGGTCGGGAGAAACGGCTCATACAAACCGGAGCATCGTTGTCATTCCACTACAAGCATAGGTTCTGGTTCGTTTTGGGGTTCTTCGGGCGGGGTGGGCGTGAACTCGCCTATCGAGCGGATTTCGTCGGTCCCAAGGTTGCGTGGTGCAGGCGTGTTCGGCGAGAGCGGCGATTGGTTCGCACAGAGCTGGCCGTTTTCTAGTTTTAGGACGCGATCGGCGAACGATTGGATTCTGGGGTCGTGGGTGACGACGATGACGGTTGCGCCGGATTGGGTTGTCAGTTCGCGGAGGAGTTGCATGGCGGCGTGGCCGTGTTCGCCGTCTAGCGACGCCGTCGGTTCGTCGGCGAGGATCAAGTCGGGGTTCGTCACGAGCGCTCGGGCGAGGGCGACGCGCTGGCATTGACCGACGCTGAGTTTGCGAACGTTGCGATGGCGATGCTCGGCGAGGCCGACGGCGGCGAGGAGTTCGTCGGCGCGGCGGCGGGCGACGGTTTGGTTCGCGCCCTGCAACGTGAGCGGCACGGAGACGTTCTCTTGCGCGGTGAGGCCGCGGATGAGATGAAAGCGTTGGAAGATGAACCCGATGTTGCGCAGGCGAAGTTCCGCGGCGGCTTGTGGCGAGAGCGATCGCACGTCGCGGCCGAGCACCTCGACGCGGCCGGCGTCGGGACTGAGCACGCAGCCGAGAATCGACAGCAGCGTCGTCTTGCCGCTGCCCGAGGGACCGACGAGAAACACCCATTCGCCGCGGGCGACCGAGAAACTGAGGTCGCGGAGCACGGGCGTTGCGTCCGCGCCGCGACCGTAGGTCTTCGACAGAGCGTCGACGACGATCGGGGCCGCGGGCGGCGTTGGGGGCGGGTGCTTAACCACAGAGGGCACGGAGGAAATGCAAAAGGCAAAATGAAGAAGGCAAAATGCGGGTCCGACGGATGCGGGGACGGTTTAGGTTTGGAGGACCATTGCCGGGTCGACTCGGCGGATGCGGAGGTAGGGGGCGGCGGCGGCGGCTAGGCAAATGACGAGCACGAGCGTGACGCTGCCGAACGAGAGCCACCACGGCACGACGATCGGCGCCCGCGGGGTGCTGACGAACGACTGGCAGGCAAGCACGATGGCGAGCCCGACGAGCGAGCCGACGATCGCCATGACGATGGCTTGCGAGGAGAGGATCGCGAAGATCTGGCGGTCGGTAGCGCCGATGGCTTTGAGCGCGGCGTATTCCGAGAGCCGATCGAGCACCGAAGCGTAGAGCGTTTGGGCGACGATCACCAATCCGACGGCGAGACCGAGCAGCGTCGACGCGCCGAAGCTGATGCCGAGTCCGGTGCGCTTGAGCCAGTAGTCGATCGACCAGCCGGCGTATTCGTCGCGGGTGCAGGCTTCGACTTCCGGCAGGCAGGCGCGGATGTCGCGGCAGACGGCGGCGGGATCGGCGCCCGGCTCGAGCTGGACGACGAAGTACGAGCACTTGTCGGCGGGTTTGTGTAAGTACGCGGCCGCGCGGTCGATCGTGGTGAAGATGTAGGGCGTGACGAGAAAGCCGAGGATGCCTTCGCTGCGAGCGACGACGCGAGCCCGCTGCCCGCCGATCTCGCGGAGGTCGCCGATTTGCGGGTGGCCGATTTTATCGGCGTCGCAGACGTCGATGATAACGCCGTCGGTTTGGCGCACGTCGTCGGCGCGGCCTTCGACGACGCGCCAGGCGTTGCCCAAGAGCGTGGCCGGATCGCTGCCGACGACGAGGACCTGCTCAAAACCGCCGTTGGGCAGCGTCATGACGCTGTGGCCAATGATGTAGGGTTCGGCGGCGGCGACGCCCGGAACCGCCCGCACACGATGGACCCAGCGGCGTGGGATGTCGCGGGGAAAGTCGACGTTGTTCATGTGGCGGTGGCCGACCCAGACGTCGGCGGCGCCGTTGTCCACGAGCAGGCTGGCTTTGCGAATGAGTCCGACGAACAGCCCGCCCTGGACGTTGACGAGCACGACGGCGAAGACGACGCCGACGAGCGCCGTGAGGAGCTTGCCGCGGTCGTCGAGCAGCGTTTTGAGGGCCAGCGTTCCCATGGCGCGAGTCCGTTCGGAATCTTTTCTTGGGGCCTTGAATGCGGGAACGTCAGAACGCCGGCTGCATCGTGGAAACGTCGATCGAAATCGAATCGAAGGCGTGCTGTTTGACCAGCGGCAGCTTGCCTTCGCAGCTTGCGATCGGCGCGAAGAACTCCTGGTCGGCCCACGATATGGGCCGCGGGCGAATGGTTTCTGCGGGCAGGGGCTCGCCGAAAAACAATTCGTAGGTCGATGGGCGCTCGCGGTCGATGCGCGGGAAGTCGAGGCACAGCGCCTCGGCGAGGTTGTTGCACACCGAGGGGTATTCGCGGATGTCGCCGAAGTTGGTGAACGCCATATAGCGGCGATAGAAGCGGGCGTGGCGCGGATGGACGGCCGCGAGCAACTGGTCGACGCCGCGATAACGCGCGCTTTGGACCATCATCCGGCAAAGTTCGAGAAAGACGGGGAAATAGCGGCACGGATCGCGGCGGCGGTCGGCGAGGCACGAGACCTCGGCGAGTTTGCGGCCGGCGGCACGCTGGCGGGCGATCTCCTCGGGATAGATGACTTCCATCGGCAAGCCGAGGTGACCGTCGCAGACGAGGCTCAGCGTGCTGATAACCTCGCCGTCGAGCCGCGCGATAAAGACGTCGCTCGTGGGGAGCAACTGGTAAGGCGTGACCCGCATCTCGAAGGCGTTGCGCGGACAGAGCCCGACGCGCGTATACGCCTGATAGGTCAGGGCAAAGGCGGCGCTGCGTTCGGCCCGGTTTGCTGCGATCTTAAACTCGATCGGGACGCCGGAAACGCTGCTTCTTAGTGTCGACAACAAGCTCATGCCGGACCGCTACGTTCGTCATAGGTAGTTGAACTCTGCGCATTCTGGGAATCATGAAAAACCTACGCCGCCGCGAACGGCTGTCAAAACGAGGGGGCAGGGCCAAGCGTGTGGCCCCGTTTAGCGGTCGCCGGCGGTTAACGGGAGCGGTCGTGCCAGCGCACGCGCCATCGAGACGTGATTCAGTCACCCAGAGTCAAACGTCGGAAGACGAGAACGTTTGACTTTGTCGATTCTAGCAAGATTTCGGATTTGGCAAGCCGAAATGCCAGATTTTGCGCCAGCGGCGGTTAGCAAACCACCTAGAAGGAGGATATTGCGCGATTTGCGGTGCGCGCTTGATCAGGGATTGCGTAATGGGAGTGGGTGGCAGCGGTCGGTGGCAGCGGACTGTGCACAGTGGGCAGTGGACAGCGCAAGTCCTACGATCGACTCGGGTTGGCGGCATCGAACGCGGAATAGTGAACCGACGCTTACTGGAAGTTGTAATTTGGGTTGTCCGGATCGAAGTCTGAATCCTTGAGCCCGACGTTCAGCTTAAGCTTCGTGTAGGTGTACTCTTCGAGGAGCACCGGTTGGCCGCCTTCTTTTTGGGGCCAGTCGTAGGATTCGTAGCGGATCGGGATCTGGTGCTCGTCGTCGATGTAAATGCGGGCGAGGTGGAAGCGGAAGTTCTTGCGGGGCACAGGGTGGACCACTTGGATGCACGTGCAAACGCGGTCTTGCACCTTCGCGCCCTTGAAGAACTTCACGTCGCATTCGCCGAACTGCTTGTCGTGCTCGCCGACGGTAACTAGTTCTTGAGTCAGGTTGCGGATGCCGGCCTTGGTGATCGGGTAGCGCTGGTTAGCCATCACCAGCGGGCTGGTCGGATCGAGATAGACGCGCTTGAGTAGCCGGCCCTTGAAGCCGCTGTCGTGGCCGATCAGTTTGCCGTCGTTCTGGCCGTCGACGTAGATCGCTTCGCGGCCTTTGACGGCATCGGGCGCGAGGAAGTACATGTAGATGCTGAACGGCTTGTTGCGGACCTTGGCGTGGACGTATTGATGCTCGCCGAGCTTGCCGTCGATGCGTTCTCGCTTGACCATCAGGCATTCGTAGTCGGCGATCGTCCGGTCCATCCGGTCGAGACCCTCGTGCGCCAACTTGAGCACGGGCGTGAGCGGGTGCTCGACTGCGGCGGCCACGGCCTGCGCGGGAACCGCCGGCGGGCCGGCCTGGGCGGGCGCCGGTTGTGCGGCCTGAGCCGGAGTGATGGCGGCGTCATAGCGGGGTGGCGCGGCGGGCGACTCGGCTCGTTCGGCGGGCGGGTCCAATCGCGTGGGCTGCGTTTCGGCTTGCGCGGTTGGCGTACCGGTTTGGCCGGGGCGATAGACCGGTTCGCGGAGGCGATCGCGCGCGAGTTCGCCTTGCGCCGATTCGCCTTCGGCGGCATAACGCTGGGCGATTGCGGTTCCCCCGATGCCGATCAGCGAACAGATGCCCGCCGCTGCGAGATATCCGAGGCGCCGTCGCGTGGTCATTTCCGAAACCCCCTCGAAACTTGAGCAAGCCAGAGAAGCTTGGCCGACGGGGCAAGAGAAAATGCCCCGACAAGCACGTTCTTCCCTGAACGTTGGAAACCAAACACCGCGGCGGGTGCAACAATCGGGCCAAACGCGCCGCCGTCCGTGCGACGCGATTTGCTGCCGGTCGCAAGTACCGCGGTTGCCGAAGCTTGCGCTCCGGCTGCTGGCCTTACGACAGCGCGCAAAATACCGCCCGTCGTTGTAAGTATCGCCGCCAGCGATGGCTAGAATTACAATACGCGGCTCGATCGTCGCGGCTTGCCTAGAGCGAAAGGGCGACCATCGGAGTTGGGTGATGGGAGGAGTGGATAGTGGCAGTGGGCCGATAATTCTGCCCACTCTCCACTGCCCACTTTGGATTTGAGCGACGTTGCCGCATGTCCTTCATACTAGAGACGATCACGAGCACACTGTTCGGCGAGAACTGTTACGTTCTTGCGATGCCGGAACGTACGGACTGCCTCGTTGTCGATCCGGGGTTGGAGCCGGGGCGGATTCTCGCGTTTCTCGAAGAGCGGCGCCTCGCGCCCGCCGCGATTCTCAACACGCACGGCCATTGCGACCACATTGCCGGCAACGGGGCGCTCAAGCAGCGGTTCCCCGAGGCGCCGATCGTGATCGGACACGGCGACGCGATCAAGCTGACAGACGCCCACGAGAATCTCTCGGCCGATTTCGGCGTGCCGATCGTCAGCCCGGCGGCGGATCGGCTCGTGGCCGAGGACGAGCGAGTCGACTATGCCGGGTTTTCGCTGCGCGTTCGCGAGATTCCCGGTCATTCCATCGGCCACGTGGTGTTCGTCTGGGATGCGGTGTCGCCCGTCGTCGTTCTCGGCGGCGACGTGTTGTTCGCGGGAAGCGTCGGCCGGACCGATTTGCGGGGCGGGAGCTTCAAGCAGTTGGCGGCCGGCATCCGCGAGAAGCTGTTCACGCTGCCCGACGACACGCGGGTGCTTCCGGGACACGGTCCGGCAACGACCGTCGGCCGCGAGAAAAAGTACAACCCGTTCGTCGGCGAAGCGGCGCGA
Organism: Planctomycetota bacterium; assembly: GCA_003576845.1. Taxonomy (GTDB): domain Bacteria; phylum Planctomycetota; class Planctomycetia; order Pirellulales; family PLA5; genus PLA5. The sequence continues at coordinate 9,905 of QEVJ01000044.1, read as the reverse complement.
CATCGCGAATAGCCGGCACAACATTCGGCCAGATCGCCCGGCTTACGGCGGCGATTCTCTCGTTTGCCTGGCTTTCCAGAGCATCTTCGAGTTGGCCGTGAAATGAGTGCGCCTGGGGCGCGGCTCTGGCCGAATAACCATTGAAGGCGACGCAACCGGCAGATTTTGCCGACGAGCGGAGCCGGCCGCGCGAGCCTTGAGTGCGGCGCGTATCGAGAGGGTATCCAGGAGACAAGAGTGGACAGTGGACAGAGAACTCTGCCCCCTGCCCACCATCCACTGCCTGCTGCCCACTTCCCCGACCACTGACCACCGACCGCCGATGATTCGACCACTCATCGTATTCGTGGCGTTGTGGCTCTTCGCGTCGAGTCTGTGCGTCCGTGTCACGGCGGCCGAGGATCCGACGAAGGCCAGCACGAGCGCCGCGGCTCGGGCCGACGCGACCAAAGGCATCCCGCTGGATCAACTCGACGAGAAATCGCGAGCGACGGTGAGCGACATCCTCAAAAAGGCCGGCATCTTCCGGCGGATGCCCGTTTCTGTCGTCGATTGCGACCCCAACCTGTACCTGTTCCTCGTCCGCAACCCGGAAGTCGTCGTCAACATCTGGCAGGTGATGAAGGTGACGACGGTTTCCGCCGAACGGGTCAAGCCGGGCGTGTACAAAGCGACGGACGGGGCGGGGACGGCATGCAACATCCAGTTCGTCCATTCGAGCCCCGATACGCACGTCATTCTGGCCGACGGGGCGTATTCCGGCCCGCTGTTTTTGCGTCCCGTGAAGTGCCGGTGCGTCATTGTCCTCAAGTCGGCTTACGTCAAGGAAACCGACGGGCGGATTCACGTGACGAGCCGCATGGACACGTTCATCGACCTCGATAGCGCCGGCCTCGAACTGTTCGCCAAGACGGTTCAGCCGCTCGTGGGCAAGGCGGCCGATCACAACTTTACGGAAACGGCGGCGTTCTTCGGCACGCTGTGCCGGGCGGCGGAACGCAACCCGGCCGGCGTCGAACGACTGTCGGCGAAGCTGACCAAGCTCGATCCGAAAGTCCGCGACGAATTTCTCAAACGGACGGCGGCCGTCGCGGAAGTCGCCAAGCCAGCGGCACAAGGGCAAGGCGAAACGGTCGTCGTATCCGACGCAGGCCACGCGAAGAAGCCCGCCGCCACCGCGACGCGCGATCAAACTCCGACCGGAAGGCCGATCCAACAAGCATCCGGCGGCACGGGACATTTCCGGCGATAGACGCAGCGCGCACTTACCGCGTCCCACGGGCGGAGCGCTCGCTCACGGCCCGCCCGAGCGCAACGCTCCGACGACCTCCAGCGCGAACGCCACGATTTCCTTCTCCGTCGCCACGAGCAACAGGCCGCCGGACCAGCTCAAATTGCCGCCAGTCACGCCCAACCGCGCCCAGACCACCGGCGGCTGTCTTGGAACGAGCATCGTTCCGCTGGTCTTCGCCTGGGCGTCGAACACATACAACTCGTGCCGCGCCGGCCAGAGCACCGCGTCGCCGACAATCGCCCCGCGGCCGATTCCGCGCGGTTCGGCTTTGACCGCTTCGGGCCAGCGTCCGACAAGCCGCCCGGTGTGGAGGTCGAACGCATAGAGCCGGTCTCCCGACGCCCAGAGCGTGTCGCCGGCCGCGCCGAGCACGTGAATCGCGTCGGGCGCCGCGTCGGTCGACCACCGCATCGCTCCCGTCGCCGCGTCGAGCGCAAAAATCGCCGGCGAGTCGAACGGCGCGACGATTACGGCGTCGCGATGCACGAAGCACGGCGTCAAGTCACGGTAAAAATGCCCCGTGTCGGCCAATCGTCGCAAGTCGCCGAGCTTCACCCGCCGATAGGCGTGCAGCCACCGCACGTTGCCCGTGTCCGTCGCCAGCGCCGCGACGGCGCCGAGATTCGTGTTCAGATACAGCGTGTCGCCGTCGAGCGAAAGCAGGTTGTGGGTGATCTCGAACAGTTGTCCGCTGCCCGGCGTTTCGGCGGCGGCGACGCTCGTTCGCCAGCGTTCGCGCGGCGGATTGACGGCGAGGTCGTAGCAGGCGACGAGCACTTCGGGTCGGACGTCGCTCCGCCGCAGCACGGCATACAGCCATCGCCCGTCGGAAACCGGCGTGCCGTCGAACGAGAGCAAGTCATCGTCGAGTTCGATCGGATCGACCGCGAGCCGTCCTTGCCCCGCGCTCGACACGTCGAGCACCACGATCTTGCTCCGCGCGGTTGCGGGAACGGCGCGGCTTTCGGTCGGAAGCGACGTCGCCGCCGGGCCAATGCGGGCGACGAGCCGCTCGCCGGCGAGGGTCAGCGTGAATCGCGGCACGCCCCGCGTCCATTGGTTTGTCTTCGGCAGCGAGAATCCATCGTCGCGGAACACGAGTCCGTCGGCGGCCGAAACCGTTTCGCCGTTCGCATTGCCCCAAGCCGGCCGTCCGGTCGTCGCGTCGAACGCCGAAATACCCTCGCGATGCGCGACGAACGCGCGCCCGGCCGCGACGACGGGAAAGTACGCCTGAATGCCGTTCCACGTCTCGCCGATCCGCGGCTGGCGCTGGATCACTTCCCGATCCGTCTCGACGTGCGCCGCCAACGGTTCGCCGAGCGCCACGCGCCACGCGGGTTTTCCCAGCGCGATCGGCTTGGCCAACGCTCCCGCGGTTTGTCCGGTGCGTCGCGAATCCGCGGCGAAGGTGGTCCAGTCGTTCGGCGCGGGCGTCGGCCAATCGCGGGCTTGCGTCACGAGCGCCCTCAGACGATCGGCAAGCGGGCCGGTTTGCCCGGCGAGATTTCCCGTCGCCGTCGGAGGCAACCGGCGAAACGCCGCGAGCTTTTCGGCGGCGCCCTCGACGTCGCCGGAGAGTAGGTCCGCCAAGATCAGCCGCGCCCGCACGTCGGCGAGCGAGACACTCGTTGCGGGATACGCCAGCCGCGAGCCAACCATTCCCCGACCGCGCCAGATTCGCACCAGTGCCGCCGACTCCACGTCGTGCATCGCCGCCCACGCTTCGCCGGCGGGAACGTACCAGGTTCTGATGACCGCCTTGTTCGCGGCCGGCAGCGCTTCGTCATCGTCGACAGGCGTTGCCTCGCGCGGGAGCGCGTTTGGCTTGCGATAGAACCTATCGAGTAGCGCCGCATCCGCCGCCGCCAGGCCCTTATCGTTACGGACCGCCTCGAATGCGCCGCTTTCCACGGAGGTCGGCGGCGTCTCGAACAGCGCGAGCCAATTCCGCCGTGCCGCATTGTACGCTCCGCGTTCGAGCAGCAACTCGCCCAAGGCCAGGGCCGCGTCGTCGCCCCACGACGAGCAGAACCAGTCGTTCACGACCCGCGCCAGCAACCGTTCGTCGCGTTCGGCCACGCCCCGTCGGAATGCCGCTTCGGCCTGCGGATCGACCCGCCGGCGATAGGCGGCCAGCGCCGCCTCGGGCATCGCCGCGATCCGCATTTGCCGATACGTCGCCAGGGGAACGTAGCGCCCCGGCTCGACGGCGATCAGCTTCCGCGCGTGCTCGTCGGTCGCGCGTTCGAGCGTTTCGAGCGCCTCGTCGATTTGCCCCGCCGCGAGCAGTTCATCGACGCGTTGAAACTGAGCGAGCGCCTGGTTGTCGACCTCGTCGACCCGCACCGTCTCCGAAAGATTGAACCGCGGCGAAAGCGCGAGCTGCGCCCACACTACCGAACCAAGCACCATCCAAGCCACGCCAAACCACAACGGCATGCCCAAGAGCGTCAAGACTCCGCCGGAACTTGGGCGACGCTCATCACTCATCGATCATCACTCATCGATCATCGCTTCCCCAGCCCCCAACCCCCAGCCCCTAGCCCCTGCCATACCCCTCGATAATCCGCCCCATCAAGAACGCCGCCGAACCGGCGACGAGCATGATGACCATGTCGCTCACGCCGAAATCGCGCCCGAGGAGCTTCGACAGTTCCAACACCATCGACAGCGGCAGAACCACTAAGCCAAAGAGTTGTAGAGCCCGCCCTAGAAACCGCATAACACACCGACGCTGGATTACTACCGAGAACCCGCGGGTGCCACTGCTGGCTTGTCCAGCAGCGAGAGTTGCCGATCGACGTTTCCTCGCGAATCGCACTGCTGGACGAGGCAGCAGTGGCACGCCGCATCCGGCACCCGCGACCACGGCACTCTCTACTTAGTCCATGCGCCGGGAGATTGTCAACTGGCGTCGGCGGAGATGCAGTGCATTTCCGTGCTATTTGGCGCCCTTCGTAGCAACTCGCCCGATGACGAGAAAGGCTTTCGTTTCCTGAACCGACGTGCCGTCGGCTCGCTTGGTAACGGTCTGCAATCCGCCAATCTGCGTCAGGAATGTCTTTCCAGGTGTTCCATCGGAGACCGTGGCGGTGGTCGCCGTTCTTTGATTTGCGGACTTCAGGTCAATCACCATCACGACGTTCGCGGCCGACTTGCCGTAAGCCTTGAAGCTTAACTCTCCGGCGGCATGATCGTCATCTTTACCCGTATGGAATTTACCGCCGCGCTGCGCGTCGACGGGCACGATCATGCGGTAGTCGCGGACCGGTTTGACACTCTTGTCCATTCGGGCAATCACCGCTTCGGCCTCTTCTCCGCTAAGTTGCGGCAAAGGAAATCTGCCTAGCAAATCGGCAACCTTCCTGCCCCCTTCCACGTCGGTAATGTCGAACTCAACGACGCGCAACTCGACCGGGATCAGTTCGGACGCGACGCAATGTTGAATCGACAGTAGGGCTACAGCGGCAAGTGCGATCGCGATTCGAGTGACCATGCGAAACTCCTTTTCGGATGGACGGCAGAATCGTAGAAACCGGAAGCTCTGGAAAGCAAATCCTTTGGCCGACGAACGGCCAACCGACCCAAGTCCGCGAAAGGATTTCGCCTCCCACAGTTCAGGTAGTTTCCGACACCGACGTCAGACCAATTCCCGAATCACGCGCGCTCCCGGCGGCAGAATCGGGATTGGGATGTCGGCCTGGTCGCGAATCAGGGCCGTGTGGTCGATGCCGAGCTGATGGTACAGCGTGGCGAGCACGTCGAGGAAGTGGACGGGCCGATCCTTCGCCTGTCCGGCGTCGTTAGTCGTGCTGCCGATGACCTGTCCGACGCGCAAGGCGCCGCCGGCGAGCAGGGCGTTGCTGACCGCGGGCCAATGGTCGCGGCCGGCGTCCTTGTTGATCTTCGGCGTGCGGCCGAATTCGCCCCAGACGCAGACCGTCACGTCTTTGTCCAGCCCGCGGGCGTGCAGGTCCTCGACGAGCGCCGCAATGCCCGCGTCGAACACGGGCAACTGCTTCTTGAGCGTGCGGAAGTTGCCGCCGTGCGTGTCCCAAAAGCCATAAGCCACCGTCACACAGCGGACGCCGGCCTCGACGAGCCGCCGGGCCATAAGGAGCTGATCGTTCCACTGCGGCGCGCCGTCGCCCTGATGCTTCGGCGAACCGATGCCGTACCGCTCGCGCAGGCTTTTGTCTTCTCGCTCGACGTCGAGCGCTTCCACCAGCTTGCCCGAGGTGAGCACTTCGACGGCCCGCTGTTGAGCGGTGTCCATCGGCGTTTCGACGCTGTCGGCCGTGCGGCGAAAGCGATTCAACTCGTCGAGCAGCTTCTTGCGGTTCGCCAGATCGGTCTTGGAATAGAACCGCAGCCGCATCTCGGCCAGCCGCTCGCCCTCGGCCTTGACCGGATCGAATTGCCGCCCGAGCACGCCCGCCCCGCCGCTGTTATACGGCCGGTGCTGCATCGTCGGAAACAAATCGACGGCCGCGGGAAGGAGCGGATCGACCTGGCCGAGCGATTTCGATACGATGCCGCCGATGTTCGGCCGCCCCTCGCGCTGGGCCTGGTTCATCAAGTATCCGGTCAGGTTCTGCCAACTGCTATGTTCGTCGCGCAGCCCGACGATCGAACGGACGACGGCCAGCTTGTCGGCAACTCGCGAGAGCTTCGGCAGGAGTTCGCAAAACTGCACGCCGGGAACGTTCGTATCGATCGGATTGAACTCGCCGCGGACTTCGGCCGGAGCGTTCGGCTTCAAGTCGAAGGTGTCCTGGTGGGCGATGCCGCCGGACAGATAGACCATGATGACCGACTTGTGCGACCGCCGGCCGGTTTGCTCTTCGGCGCGGAGGATTTGCGGCAGCGTGAGCGCGCCGCCCGCGCCCAACAGCGAGGCCCCCGCAATCGACCCAATTTTCAAGAACGACCGCCGCGACACCCCGTCGCAGTACCGCTCGGCCGGTCCAAACAACGTTATCTCCGGGTCGCCGCCATCCCCATTTAGCCCCGGGTGATTCACCCGGGGCAATGCGCCCGCCATTCTCGCATCGCTTGCCGACCACGAACGACTCAACCGACCGAGCGAAGTCATCATCGAGAGAATCTCCTATCGCACGCGAGTCCGCAGAAACCGCGCAGCGTCCACGGCGAAGCCGCAGGACTCGCAAAAGCCAAGGCAGGGGATTGGCGAGGAGGGAAAAAGGCCAGGTGGGTCGCCCAGCATTCTACCCCAACCGCCGCGGCGATGCAAAGATTGGTCAAGCGCTGCACCCTGGGACGCCACCCGATTCTCAATGTTTACGCGACACGAATCGGACGTAGCGGCCTGTTGAAAAAGGGGACAGCCCCTTGGGAAAGTGCGTTTTTCGCCACAAATTGCGACGTGCCTGAGAGGGTCAGTCCCGTTTTTCAACAGGCTTGTAGGCTACAATGAAATACGATGCTTCGTGGTCGCCGCGCCGCCTTTCCTTGCTCATTGAATGCCCAGGAACGATGCTCCCCTGTTGATCGTCGCGACGGCGGCTCCCGCGGCGGAGGCGATTGCGTCGTTGGGCGAGCGATTTGCCGATCGCTCTGTGACGGCGGTTTATCTTGGCGACGACGCCGAAGCCTGGCCCATCGACGCGCGTTGGACGCGGTGGACCCGCGGCGATTTGGAAGACCTGGAACGGCTCCGCGGCGAGTTTCTCGCGTTTCTCGATGCCTGGCCGCGGCAGCGTTTCTCCGCGCTGGGCGGAAAGTCGTTCGACGAGGCCCTTCGTCTGCCCGACGGATACTCGATTTGGTGGACCGGTCCGGGCGTCGCGCGGCATCCCGACCACGGCGTGTTCACGCAGCTTCGCGACGTCTGGTCGATCGCGGCGGCGATCGAACGGTCGCGCTGCGGTTCGCTGGTGCTGCTCGGGCCGGATCGTCAAGTTGCGGCGATCGTGGCGGAGAAGTGTCGCGAGTCAGGAATCGCGTTCGAGGTTTCGCCGCCGAGCGCGCCGCCCGCCTCAAGCGACTGGAGCGGGCGATGGGCATTTCTGTTCTCGTCGCTGGTGAATTACCTCGGCTCGCCGTTCGCCGCGACGCTGCGAGCGTTCCTATGCAACCGACGGGTGCGCTATCGGCCCGAGCCGCCCCAAGAGCGTGAACAACCGGCCGTCGTGATGACGGCGCTCTTTCCGCGCGAGTTTCGCGTACACGGCGACCGGGCCGAGATCGCGTTCTGGTCCGAAGTGTCGGCCGAGTTCGAGCGCGCCACGCCGCATGTGCGATTGCGCCACCTCTTGCACACGACGGCCGATCGGTTTGCCAACCTCGGCTTGGACCGCTGGCACTGTCATCGCGCCTGGCCCGAGCTGCGCAAGCTCGCCGGCCTCGCACCGCTGCCCAATCAAACGGTCGGTTGGCGAGCGTGGCTCAAATCCGCTTGGCCGTTGATAAAGACGCTGGCGGCCTATTGCCGTCTCGAACGCACGAGTGAATTCCGCGGCTCCTTCCGCTTTGCCGGTTGCGACGTCGCGCCGCTCTATGCGCCGCTATTGCGCCGGGCGATCGGGCGGGTTCACAAGTGGTCACACGACGTCGCCGCGTTCGAGGCCTCGCTCCGGGCCGTCGGCAACGTCCGCGCCGTGCTCTTGATGGGCGAGCTGTATCCGTTCGCCATGCCCGTGATTGCCGCGGCGCGAAACCTCGGCATCGCCACGATCGGCGCGCAGCACGGCACGATCTTTCCCATGCACTTGATGTACACGCCGCCGCCGGGCCAGATCGACGCCGCGCCCACGCCCGATCGCTTCGCCGCCTACGGCGAGTTCTCGGAGGCGACGCTCTGCGAGATCGGCGCGTTTCCGAAAGACCGCGTGGCCGTGGTCGGCAGCCCGCGATTCGAACATCTCGTGCGCGATGCGGTCGACTCCACATCGGCTCGCGATTTGCTCGAACTGCCTCGCGACAAGCGCGTCATTGTGTTGGCGACGCAAATCTACCCGTGGTTTAAGTTGGCCGCCCGCGCGCTCTTCGAGGCGGTCCGTGAGCGCGGCGACGTCGTCGTTTGTGTCAAGATGCATCCCCATGACCGCACGCTCGACGAATATCGCCGACTGACCGCGGAAGTCGGCGCCGCAAACGTTCGGTTCTATGCCGATCGGTTCGCCGAACTGCTTGCGGCCTGCGACGTGCTCGTAAGCGGCTCGTCGACCGCAACGCTCGAAGCGATTCTGCTCGGCCGAAGGACGATCTGCATCAATTTCTCGACCGAGCCGGACCGCTATCCTTACGTCGCCGAAGGCGGCTCGCTCGGGGCGACGAATGCGGCCGGCTTGCACGGCGCGATCGCCGCGGCGCTCGACCCGCGCCTTGCGGCACAGCACGAAACGGCTCGCCGGCAATTCCTCGAACGTCACCTCGGGCCCACCGTCGATGGCCGCGCCGCGAGCGCGTTCGTTGACCTGGTTCTGCGAACCATCGCGGCCGGCGAAAGCGGTCCCGCGCTCAAAAACCCGTCGGAAGCGTCATCCCGCGCAGCGAAGCGTCTTGCGTCGCCAGGATGAACCGATGCCCGACGCTGCTGGCGAAGAAGGCATCGACGTCGAGGTCGGCGAGTCGGCCGTCGCGGCGTTCGAGCAGCGTATAGCCGCGTTCGGCAAGCAACTCGGCGACCCGCCGCGGTTCGCCGCCGAGCGTGCGAATCTGTTTGGGGTGCACCTCGACGAACAAATGCGAGAACAGGCGTTCGCCGAGCGTTTGCGTCATGCCGTCAAGCACGAGCAACTCGGCGCCCTCGATGTCCATTTTCAGCAGGTCGACGTGCCCGCCGCAATGCTCCCCCCACACGCGGTCGAACGTATCGCACGCGACGGTCTCTCGAACGCTCGCGGCCGCTCCCCCGGACGAATCGTCGGCGACGATGCTCTCGCCGCCGGCGAACGTCGTGTATCCCAAAGCGCCGCTGCGGGCGAACATCGACCGGTTTTCCGTCGCATTCGACAGGGCGACGCGGATCGGCGTGACCGATTTGACGCCAGCGACTTGGACGTTTCGCGACAGACGCGCGAACGTCTCGGGAAACGGCTCGAAAGCGAACACCCGTCCGCGGTCGTTCATCAGCGTTGCGGCAAAGATGGCGAAAAAGCCGTTGTTCGCGCCGACGTCGACGAAGCACTTCGCTCCCGGCAACAAGCGGCGAAACAACTCCTCAGTCGGCGCCTCGTAGTGGCCGGTGTAGTAGATCCGGCGGTCGATGCCGTCGTCGAGGTGCAGCTCCATGGCGAAACCCGCCGCGGTCTTCGCCACGATCGGACGTGCATAGGGCACGTGAAACGCCGCGGAGAGAAACGCGCGTTCCGCGCCGGGGAATATACGCGCGCCGGTTCGCAACAGCGGCCGAGAGAGCGACTCCGGCAGACAGCGAATCGTTCGCTTGGCGACGGATCGCAACAGACTCATGGTCGGCTCGTCGAAAGGCAGCGTCGCGACGCCCGGCGGACGCTCGGGATTCGAGCCTCGTCCGCGGCATCTTAGAGGCTGTTTGTGAACTGCTAGCACGTTACGCCTGGCCCGGCCGGATACGATTACGGGAGACGAGTTTGCGTTTCCTGGCTTATCCGGAGGGCGGCGC
>QEVJ01000224.1 GCA_003576845.1 Planctomycetota bacterium | reverse complement strand
CGACAACGTCAACTTCATGGCCAGCAACCTGACGGGGCAGGTCCGCAACATCGCCGAAGTGACGACGGCCGTGGCGAAGGGCGACCTGTCGAAGAAGATTACGGTCGACGTCCGCGGCGAGATTCTCGAACTCAAGAACACCGTCAACACGATGGTGGATCAGCTTAGCTCGTTCGCGGCGGAAGTGACGCGCGTCGCCCGCGAAGTGGGCACGGCGACAACGTCAACTTCATGGCCAGCAACCTGACGGGGCAGGTCCGCAACATCGCCGAAGTGACGACGGCCGTGGCGAAGGGCGACCTGTCGAAGAAGATCACGGTCGACGTGAAGGGGGAGATTCTCGAGCTCAAGAACACCGTCAATACGATGGTGGACCAGCTCAGCTCGTTCGCGGCGGAAGTGACGCGCGTCGCGCGCGAGGTGGGTACGGAAGGGAAACTCGGCGGGCAGGCGAACGTGCCGGGCGTGGCCGGCACGTGGAAGGACCTGACCGACAACGTGAACTTCATGGCGAGCAACCTGACGGGCCAGGTGCGGAACATCGCGGAAGTCAGCACGGCTGTGGCCAATGGCGACTTGTCGAAGAAGATTACGGTCGACGTCCGGGGCGAGATTCTGCAACTCAAGGACACGATCAACACGATGGTCGATCAGTTGCGGTCGTTCGCGGCAGAAGTGACGCGCGTCGCCCGCGAGGTAGGCACGGAAGGGAAGCTCGGCGGACAGGCGAACGTGCCGGGCGTGGCGGGAACGTGGAAGGACCTTACGGACAGCGTCAATTTCATGGCGAGCAACCTGACAGGTCAGGTCCGCAACATTGCGGAAGTGACCAAGTCGGTGGCCCGCGGGGATTTGTCGAAGAAGATCACGGTCGACGTGAAGGGGGAGATTCTCGAACTCAAGAACACGGTGAATACGCTCGTCGACCAGCTTAGCTCGTTCGCGGCGGAAGTGACGCGCGTGGCTCGGGAAGTGGGCACGGAAGGGAAACTCGGCGGCCAGGCGGACGTGAAGGGCGTGTCGGGCACGTGGAAGGACTTGACCGACAACGTGAACGTCATGGCGAGCAACTTGACGAGCCAGGTCCGCGGCATCGCCAAGGTCGTGACGGCGGTGGCGCACGGCGACTTGAAGCAGACGCTTACGTTCGAGGCCAAGGGCGAGATCGCGGCCCTGGCCGATACGATCAACGGCATGATCGATACGCTGGCGACTTTTGCCGCCCAGGTGACGAACGTGGCGCGGGAAGTGGGCGTGGAAGGGAAGCTGGGCGGGCAGGCGAGCGTTCCGGGCGCGGCGGGGACCTGGCGCGATTTGACGGACAACGTCAATCAATTGGCGGCGAACCTGACGACGCAAGTCCGCGCGATCGCGGAAGTGGCCACGGCCGTAACCAAGGGCGACCTGACGCGGATGATCACCGTCGAGGCGTCCGGCGAAGTCGCGTCGCTCAAGGACAACATCAACGAGATGATCGTGAACCTCAAGGAGACGACGCAAAAGAACAGCGAGCAGGATTGGCTCAAGACGAACCTCGCGAAATTCAGCCGCATCTTGCAGGGCCACCGCGATCTGGTGACGGTGGGCCGGCTGATCCTTTCGGAGTTGGCGCCGCTGGTGGGCGCGGAACAAGGCCTGTTCTACGTGATGGACACGAGCGGGGAATCGCCGTGCCTTTCGTTGCTGGCCAGCTATGGGTGGCACGGCGATGGGCAGCAGGACTCGCGGCTGGCGCTGGGGCAAGGCTTGATCGGTCAGTGCGCTTTGGATCACAAACGGATTTCGCTGAACAGCGTTCCGGACGGATACTTGCGGATCAGTTCCGGCTTGGGTTCGGCGCCGCCGGCCAGCGTGGTGGTGCTGCCCGTGTTGTTCGAGGGGCAGGTGAAGGCGGTGCTGGAGTTGGCGTCGTTCGAGCGTTTCGGTCCGACGCACCAGACGTTCTTCGACCAGCTCATGGAGAGCATCGGGATCGTGCTCAACACGATTCAGGCGAACATGCGGACCGAGGCGCTGCTCACGCAATCCCAGTCGTTGGCGTCGGAGCTGCAAAGCCGTCAGCAAGAGTTGCAGGCGACGAACGAGGAGTTGCAGGAGAACGCGCTGCTCTTGGCGCGGCAAAACGTCGAAGTGGAGCAGAAGAACCGCGAGGTCGAGTTGGCGCGGCAGGCGCTCGAGGAGAAGGCGGCGCAACTGGCGCTCACGTCGAAGTACAAATCCGAGTTTTTGGCGAACATGTCGCACGAGCTGCGGACGCCGCTCAACAGTTTGCTGATCCTATCGGATCAGTTGGCGCGCAACCTCGACGGCAATCTAACGGGACGACAAACGGAATTCGCCAAGACGATCCACGCTTCGGGAAACGACCTGTTGATGCTGATCAACGACATTCTCGACCTGTCGAAGATCGAGTCGGGCACGGTGGTGTTGGACATCGGCGAGGTGCGGATCGACGACGTGCAGAAGCATCAGGATCGCACGTTCCGGCACATTGCCGAAGCCAAGGGCGTCGCGTTTACGATCGAAGTCGCGCCGGAAGTGCCCGAGGTGATTCACACCGACAACAAGCGATTGCGGCAGGTGATCAAGAACTTGCTTTCCAATGCGTTCAAGTTCACGCAGCGCGGAGGCGTGGCATTGCGGTTTGCGCGGGGGACGGGAGGTTGGGATCCGGCCAATGCGTCGCTCAATGCGGCCGACGCCGTGGTGGCGATCTCGGTCGAGGACACGGGGATCGGCATTCCGGCGGAGAAGCAGCAGATCATCTTCGAGGCGTTTCAGCAGGCCGACGGCAGCACGAGCCGGCGATTCGGGGGCACGGGCCTGGGTCTGGCGATCAGCCGCGAGATCGCGCGGATGCTCGGCGGCGAAATTCGCTTGACGAGCACACCCGGGTTGGGCAGCACGTTTACGCTGTACTTGCCGCAGACGTTCAGCGCTTCGCGGCCGGCGACGGTCGGGACGAAGTCGGCCGTCGAGGCGCGGAACTCGGTGCCGGTGTTGGCGGCGCCGTGGACCCCGGCTCAGGAGGAGAGCGTCGACGAGGTGGGCGACGATCGGGTCAGCATCGGGCCGGACGATCGCGTGTACTTGATCGTGGACAACGACGTTGCGTTTGCCCGCGTGTTGCTCGATGCGGCCAGGAGCGGCGGGGCGAAGGGTTTGGTGACGGGTTCGGGCGCGGCTGCATTGTCGCTGATCAACGAGTATCGCCCTTCGGCCGTGCTGCTCGACGTGCGGCTTCCGGATATCGACGGGCTTCGCGTGCTCGATCGGATCAAGAGCAACCTGGACATGCGGCACATCCCGGTGTTCATCGTTTCGACGGAAGACGAACAAGTGCGGGCGCGAAAGATGGGCGCCGCGGCGTTCGTCCAGAAGCCGATTTCCAGCCGCGAGGAACTCGATCGCCTGATGAACACGGTGGGCGAGTTTCTGGCGCGGGAGCGGCGGCGTGTCGTGCTCGCCGAGCGCGACCCCGGCGAGCGGGGACGGATCGAGTCGGCGGTCGGATTCGAGGACGTCGAGGTGACCGCGATCGACGACCTCGAGCAGGCGCGGCGGGCCGCGAGCGACGGCGGCCTCGACTGCGTGATCGTCGGTCCGACGCCGAGCGAGTTGGCGGCGGTGGATTTCATCGATCGCTTCGCGGGGCGCGAGAACGCGGTCGACACGCCGATCATTGCGTTCGTGCCGCGGGAGTTGACTTCGGCGGAGGAAACGCGGTTCAAGCGGCTTGCGCAGTCGATCGATCTGCGCGTCGTGCATTCGCCCGAGCGGCTGTTCGACCAGGCGTCGCTGTTGTTGCACCGGCGGTTGGCGGCGATGGACAAGGAGCGGCGGCACAAGCTCATCGAGTTGCACGACAACAGCACGTCGCTGGCGGGCAAGCGGGTGCTGGTGGTCGACGACGACATCCGGAATATCTTTGCCTTGACGAGCGTTTTGGAGCGCGAGGACATGGTCGTGCTTTCGGCGGAGACGGGCCGCGACGCGATCCGCATATTGCAAGAGCACGACGACATCGACATCATGTTGCTCGACATCATGATGCCCGAAATGGACGGGATCGATACGATGCGGGAGATCCGCAAGCAGCCGCGACTATTTGTCGAAGCCGGTCGATCAGGAGCAGCTTTTCTCGGTGCTGCGGTTCTGGTGCCGACGATAGCGGAGAGCGGACGAGCCATTTCATTCCACGTCGCAGCACCTATGGACGAAGAACCGGTCAACATTCTGATCGTCGACGATTCGCCGCAGAAGCTGCTGGCCTTGCAGGTGGTGCTGGCGGAGTTGGGGCAGAACGTCGTCAAGGCCCTGTCCGGCGAGGAGGCGCTGCGGCTTTGTCTGTCGACGGAGTTCGCGGTGATCCTGCTGGACGTGAATATGCCGGGCATGGACGGCTTCGAGACCGCCTCGCTGATCCGTCGCCGGCGGCAGTCGGAACATACGCCGATCATCTTCGTGACGGCGATGAGCGAGGAGACGCACGCGGCGGAAGGATATTCGCTCGGCGCGGTCGATTACGTGCTCGCGCCGGTGATCCCGGAGGTGCTGCGGGCGAAGGTTTCGGTGTTCGTCGATCTGCACCGCAAGAACATCCAGGTTCGGCGGCAGGCCGAGCAGCGGATCGAATTGGCTCGGGCGGAAGCCGCGCGGCTGGAAGCGGAGCAGGCGAATCGCTCGAAGAGCCAGTTTCTGGCCAACGTGAGCCACGAGCTCCGCACGCCCATGAACGCGGTGATCGGGATGACCGATCTGGCGCTCGAGGAAGAGCTTTCGCCGACGGTGCGGGAGTATTTGCAGACGGCGCGCGACTCGGCCGGCGTGCTGATGGCGTTGCTCGACGAGATTCTGGATTTGTCGCGGTTGGAATCGGGTAAGTTCGAGCTGGAGGCGGCGGCGTTCGACCCGCGCTCGACGATCGAACAGACGGTACGGGCGCTTTCGATCCGCGCGCACCAGAAAGGCTTGGAGATCGCCTGCGACTTGCCGCCGGACCTGCCGAGTCGCGTCGTGGGAGACGCCTTGCGGCTGCGCCAAGTGCTGACGAACCTGGTGAGCAACGCGATCAAGTTCACCGACGACGGCGAGGTCGTGGTCGAGGTGCAATGCGAGCGGTGCGGCGCCGAACGGGCGATGTTGCAGTTCGCGGTTCGCGATACGGGGATTGGAATCTCCGCGGCCGACCAGCGGCGGGTATTTGCGCCGTTCACGCAAGCCGATTCGTCGACGACGAGGATTTACGGGGGCAGCGGCTTGGGGCTGGCGATCGCGTCGAATCTGGTGGCGATGATGGGCGGCCACATCGACGTGGCGAGCGAAGTGGGCAAGGGGAGCGTGTTCCGGTTTGCGGTTCAGTTCCCGATCGGACCGGCGGCGCCGGCGGTCCGCCGCGGCCTCGCCAACCGGCGGGTGCTGGTCGCCGTCGAGCACGCGGCGACGCGGCGGGGAGTCGAGCGAATCCTGCATTCGTTCGGCGCGGAAGCGGTTGCAGCGCAGGCGGCCGACGCCATTCGCGGCGCGTGCTACGGCGGCGAGCCGCTCGACCGCTGCGACGCGGTGATTCTGGATTTGGCGCTCAAGAGTGCCGATGCGATCGAATGTGCCAACGAGCTGGCCAAGGCGGAGGACGAGCGCTCGCCGATCGTCCTGTTGGCGACGCCGATGGACCGGCGCATTCTGCGCGATCGGCAACCGGGCGAGGAATTGTGGGCGGTGGTCGACAAGCCGGTCGTGTCGTCCGAGCTGGCGGACGCGATCGAGCGTCAGTGGTCGCGGCGGTCCCACGTTGCGGCCGCGCCGGAGCCCAAAGCGGTTTCCGCGCCGCATCCGAAGGCGCGGCCGCTGCGGGTGCTGCTGGCGGAAGACACGACGGCGAATCAGCGACTGATCGAGCGGATTCTTTCGCGACGGGGCCACGAAGTCATCATCGTCGACAACGGTCAAGACGCCGTCCACGCAGCCGAATGCAACGAATACGACGTGATCCTGATGGACGTGCAGATGCCGAAGCTGGACGGGCTCGAGGCGGCGGCGGCGATCCGGGCGATGACTTCCGACGAGCGCCGCCGGGTGCCGATCGTCGCGCTCACGGCGCACGCGATGCGCGGCGACGAGCGGCGTTGTTTCGCGGCGGGAATGGACGATTACATGACCAAGCCGATCGACGTTCGGAAGCTGGTGGAACTGGTCGAGCGGGTGGGCCAAGCGGCGGCGCCGGCTGCGACGTAGTTCGCTCGGCGGCGTCCATCGCCGGCCGCTTGTGCTTTGTCAACGCCAACAATTAGGGCGCCGCGGCTGGCTTGTCCAGCCGTGCGATTCGCGAGGTAACGTCAAACGTCGATTCTCACTGCTGGACAAGCCAGCAGTGGCACGCACGTAACATCGAGATTTGGCAAGGCACTAACATCCGCACTGGCGTTCGAAGTCCGTCAATTGCTTTTCGGCTTCGTCGCGGGCGACGCCGTAGCGGCGTTGGATGGCGCCGACGACCTGGTCGCGCTTACCGGCAGCCACGTCGAGGTCATCGTCCGTCAGTTCTCCCCACCGCTCTTTGACCTTGCCCTTGAATTGCTTCCAACCGCCTTCGATCGTGTCCCAGTTCATCGCGCGACCTCATCGAGACAATATGGTGACTAACTGCCGCAGCGGCACGTGTTGGCAGGCGCGAGCAAACATCGGGCCAAAGGAGCCGGGCGCCTGCCAAGAGCGGTGTTCGTTAACGTTGCGGCTTTGGCGGGGCTGTCCGCGGTTGCGGGAGCCGACGCAGGTCTGCAAGCGGGTGGTCGCATCGCGACCAAGGTGGGCGAACTTTGTCCACGGGTTTTTCGAGTGGCAATGGCGACGTTAAACTGCTTAATAGATAGCGCTTGTGAAGCTAGGGCGACGAGCGCGCGGCATCGGCCATGCACGGCGCGAGCAGGAGCCGGCGCGGGGGTTGCGGTGTTCGAAGCGTCTTGGGATTGAAGCAATCGATGAATATGGCTCCGGCACCGCCGTTCAATGTTTCCGACGTTGGCCTGTTCCATCGACTTCTCGATGCGTTGCCCGCGGCTGCGTACATGTGCGATCGGGATGGTTTGGTTACTTATTACAACCGCCGCGCGGCCGAGATCTGGGGGCGCGCGCCGCGGCTGAACGATCCAGGCGATCGCTTTTGCGGTTCGTTCAAGCTGTTCACGTTGGACGGCGATTCCATCTCTCGCGACGCATGTTGGATGGCGCGGGCTCTGGCGGAGAAACGGGAGTACACGGGCCAGGAGGTCGTTATCGAGCGGCCGGACGGCTCGCGGGTGACGGTGTTGGCCCACATCAGCCCGGTCTGCAATTCGACGGGAGAGGTTTGCGGCGCGGTGAACGTTTTGGTCGACGTCAGCGAACGGCGTCAGGCTACGGAGGATCGGGCGTTGCTCGCGGCGATCGTCGATTCGTCCGAGGACGCGATCGTCAGCAAGACGTTGGAAGGGATCATTTTGTCTTGGAACGCGGGGGCGCAGCGGTTGTTCGGTTATTCGGCGGAGGAGGTCGTCGGCGGTTCCATTACCCGGATCATTCCTCCCGATCGCCTGAGCGAAGAGACGAACATTCTCGCGCGGCTACGCCGGGGCGAGCGGATCGAGTCCTTCGAGACGGTGCGGGTGAGGAAGGACGGCACGTTCGTCGACGTGTCGCTTACGATCTCGCCGGTACGCGACGCGAACGGCCGGATCATCGGGGCGTCGAAAATTGCGCGGGACGTCTCGCGGCGGAAGCGTGCGGAGCGGGCGTTGGCGGATAGCGAGCAGCGGTTTGCGCGTTTCATGCGTCATTTGCCGGGCTTGGCGTGGATAAAGGACTTGGACGGACGCTACGTGTTCGTCAACGACGGGGCGGAGCGGGCGTTCGGCCGCCCAATAGAGCAGATTTGCGGGCGGACGGACGGCGAGCTCTTCGACCCCCAAACGGCGGCCAAGTTTCGGGAGAACGACGCCCGGGCACTGGCGAGCGGAGGCGGGATCGAGGCCGTGGAAACGCTCAACCACGCCGACGGTCTGCATCACTCGATCGTCAGCAAATTTCCGATTCTGGGGGCGGACGGACGGCCGGCGATGGTCGGCGGCATGGCGATCGACATCACCGAGCGGGTCAAGATGGAGGATGCGCTGCGGGAGAGCGAGTCGCGATTCCGGCACATGGCGGATCACGTGCCGGCGCTGATCTGGGTCAATAGCCAGGACGGCTGCGAGTACGTAAATCGGGAGTATTTGCGGTTTTTGGGGCAGCCGCTGGAAGCCGTGCAGGGCGACAAATGGGCTCAGTTCGCGCACCCGAGCGACCGCGCGGCTTACGTGAAGGGTTACCGGGAAGCGGTCGCGGCCGGACGGCCGTTTCACGCCGAGTTTCGCTTCCGGCGAGCGGACGGCGAATATCGCTGGATGCGGTCGAGCGGCGTGCCGCGGTTCACCGCCGACGGCTCGTTGATCGGCTACGTCGGCTGTTCGATCGACATCGAGGATGCGAAACGCTCGTCGGAAAACTTGTATGCGGTGAAGAATGCGCTCGCGGATCAGCTTGCCGATTTGCGGCGGTTGCACGACATGAGCGTGCGGTTGTCGAAATCGCTGGAGTTGCAGCCGATCCTCGAGGAGACGCTGCGTACGGCGACAGCGATCGAAGGGACCGAGATGGGTTTGCTGTCGCTGTGCGACGCCCAGCGGACGCGGCTGGAGATTCGGGCGAGCATCGGATTCGACGAGACTTTCTTGGCCGCCGCAAACAACGTCGCGCCGGAGGGCGGGGCATGCCGGGCCTGCTTCGTCGCCCGTGGCCGCACGGTGATCGAGGACGTGGAAGCCGACCCAGATTTCGCGGACTATCTCGAGCTTGCGCGGAGAGCGGGGTTCCGGGCGGTACACAGCACGCCGCTCGCGACGCGGTCGGGCGAGGTGGTGGGCGTTCTGTCGACGCACTTTCGCCGTCCGCATCGGCCGACCGACCGGGAAATGCATTTGGTCGACTTGTGCGCGCGGCAAGCGGTCGACTTCATCGAGAATGCGCGGCTGTACGACGAGTTGCGGGAAGCGGATCGGCGCAAGGACGAGTTCCTGGCGACGCTGGCCCACGAGCTGCGCAATCCGCTCGCGCCGATCAGCAATGCGTTTCAGTTCTTCCGGCTCGACGGCGATCTGTCGCCGACGTCGATGCGCGTGCTGGCAATCGTGGAGCAGCAGGTCCAGCATCTCGTGCGGCTGGTGGACGATCTGCTGGAAGTTTCGCGGATCACGCGCGGGAAGATCGACTTGCGGCGGGAGACGACCGACCTGGCGTCGTTGATTCTGGCCGCGGTGGAAACGAGCCGACCGCAAATCGAGGCGGCGGGGCACCAACTCGCGCTGACGCTGCCACCCGAGCCGATCGCGATCGAAGCCGACCCGGTGCGGATGACGCAGGTGTTAGCCAACCTGCTCAATAACGCGGCGAAGTTCACGGAACCGGGCGGGCAGATTTGGCTTACGGCCCGGCGCGAGAACGGAGAGGCGCTGGTTTCGGTCCGCGATTCGGGGATTGGAATCGCGGCGGAGAATCTGCCGCGGATTTTCGAGACGTTCGCACAAGTGGACCGCTCGTTGAACCGGTCGCAGGGGGGATTGGGCCTGGGGCTGACGCTGGCGCGCAGCCTGACGCAGATGCACGGCGGGCGGCTTACGGCCGCGAGCGCGGGACCGGGCTTGGGGAGCGAGTTCACGGTGCGGTTGCCGACCGTTCGGCCGCCGGCGCGGCTGAGGGCGGACGACGCGGAAACGGATCAGCAGCCGCTTCCCGTGAAAAACGTGCTCGTGGTCGACGATTCGGAAAGTGCCCAATACGTCCTTTCCAAGCTTCTGGACAAGCTGGGGCAGCACGTGCGGGCGACGAACCAGGCGGCCGAAGGCATCGCGATGGCGCTCGAGGACCGGCCGGACATTATCTTTTCCGACGTCGCCATGCCGTTGATGGACGGCTACGAGTTTGCGCGGCGAATTCGCCTGTGCCCGGAACTCGACGGCGTGTTGCTGGTCGCGCTGACGGGTTATGGGCAAGACAGCGACCGGGAAATGGCGCGGCGGGCGGGATTCGATCATCATTTGACCAAGCCGGTTAGCGCGGCGTCGCTCCGCGAGCTGTTGCGGCGCTTGGCAACGCCCTCGGCCGACGCGCGGAACTTCGGGAACGGCGCTTTCTCATCCTAGTGCTTTGTCAAATCGTGACTTTAGGTGGGCGCCACTGCTGGCTTGTCCAGCAGTGAGAATCGACGTTCGACGTTGCAATGCGAATCGCACTGCTGGACAAGCCAGCAGTGGCGCCCTGCGCTATTTGGCAATAACCGCGTTCTTCCATCGGTCCGCGGGGTATTTTCGCGGAGCGCGGCACGCGGCTTGCTTTAGGTCGCCGCGGGTCCGTTCAAGGAGCGTTTCCATCTCGAAGGATTGCGAGGACTGTCATGCATAACCCACCCTCGTTGAACGTTTTCGGAGGTTTTCGAGGTCGCGCCGATGAGATTCGCGCGGGTTGGTCCGTACAAGAGCGCCGGCGGCGAGCCGCGCAAGCCCAGCGGCGAATTCGCTTGCTTGCGGCACTGCTGGGTTCGGAGGATTTGGCGCCGGCAGTCCTCGCGATTGGCGCTCCCTGCGTGGAGGACCTCGTGCGGATCGGCGAATAGCGGTCCGTACCGATACGCGTTGATTTGCCGCTGTGTGGCGAGGTCGGCGTCTCGTTTGTTCTTACTTCCGCGGCGACGAGACTGCGGCCGCGAACCCGCGTTTGCCGTATGTGCCCTTGTGGGTTGCCAGTTCTAGCACGCGAACCGCGCCGGTCTTCGCATCGACGTCCGCATAGCCCACGATCGCCGCTTCGGCGTGATTGTCGTCGTCTTTGTTGGGATAGAAGGTGTGCTTGAGCCGCACGTCGCCGGCGAGCCGTATTCGGGCAATTCCGTCGCGGACCGCGATCACCTCGCCCGCGAGCGACTGGCGGACGATGCGGTGCCGGTGGCCGCCGTCTGCGAGCGTGTCTTTGGCGTGGTGGCACGTTTCCGTTTGCGGGTAGAAGTGGGTGAGGATCTTTGCGGCGACGCCCTCGTCGATCGGCCACTTCGCGCCGGGTTCCGTCCGTGGCGGCGCGAAGGCTCTTGCTTCATCGGCGGAGAGGACGATCCAGTTTTCTGCCGGAAACTCGCCCCAGCTATACCGGTGGTCGATTCGCGAGACCAAGTGCAACACGACCGATCCCGGCTCGGACTTCGGGGCCGTGGACTGCGACCGCGGCTCGACGACCGGCTTGCCGGCAGGGACGTTGAATCGCTCGACGGCCGCCGCGAGCATCCTGGCGAGCCGGCCTTCCTCGCAGGCCGCGGCGACGATCAGCGAATCGAAGCCATCGCCGTCGGGCGAGACGAGATACACGCAGACCGATCCGGCGTCGCGTTTCTAGTCGAGGGCATCGCGATAAATTCGCAACCAGGC
>QEVJ01000043.1 GCA_003576845.1 Planctomycetota bacterium | reverse complement strand
CGCTACGCCCGCCGAGCAACCACACGGCTCTACGACCCGAGCAAGTACCCCCTCGCCCCAAAACCCGGATGCCAAAGACGCAGGGGATGAATAATCCGGGCTAAGTGTTGCAATCAAAACTCGTACACGACCCCGTCGATCAGCAGCGTCATCGGCTCGTCGTCGGCCAGATACTGCGTCAGTTCGCGGCCGTGCTTGGCGACGAGGTCGAAATACTGCTTGCTGAACCGCTCGACCTTCACGGTGTTCTTGGCCTTTTCGGCCGTGACGTTGCCGTCGACCCAGCGGCTATCGCGGCGATAGAACGTCTTGGGACCGATCTGGCGAACCGTGTCGACGACAACCTCCTTGTCGGCGTTGTCGCGATAGCGATATCCGCGACCGCCCGCGCCGAAGCCTTGTTCGCCACGTTTGCCGGCGATACCGCCGTTGGCCGCGTCGGCCGGCGCTGCGGTCGCCGGCGCGTCGGCTTGCTTCAGCTCGCCCTTCGCCCGGCGTTGCGCGAAGCCGCCGAGTCCATCCGCTTCGGCAAGCGCGTCGAGACTTCGGGTAGCGGCGCCCGCCGCCGCTTCGGGACGGGTAAGCGCCAAGTTCGGTTCCGTCGCCAGGAACGACGTATACGGCGTGATGATCCCGTGCTTCGTCGCCAGCGAAACGAGTTCCTTCACAAGCTCGTCGTTTCGCCCCTTGAGATCGATCTCGTCGATAATCTCGCCGACTCGCCGCAGCGCCCAAACCTTCTCGACGAAGGCGTTCGTGCTATCCGTGCTCTTGGCGACGAAATTCGCCGGGAAATCGAACCGCTGCTCGGCCCCGCCAACCTTGCCCTTGATGATCACCTTGGCCGCGCCGTCCTTTTTATAGCGGCCGACGATGACCAACTGCTGCCCCGCGAACAAATCGAACGGACCTTTGGGATACATCCGGCTGACCGGCGGGCCTTGCTCCGCCGTAACGCCGTCGAAGCCGAAGTCCGCCGTCGCGTCGGTCAGCACCGGTGCGCTCACCTTCGCGTAGAACTTGCTCACCCGCTCCTCGATGTCCTCGTTCGGCCGGACGTATTCGCTCTGGCCGTAGTTCTGGCCGACGACGGCGTCGAGCAGCCGGCTGTTGACGTCGTATCCGACGCCGAAGGCGAAGATTCGCACGCGGCCCTGATTCGCGGCCTTGGCGTTGGCGACGATCTGGGCCTCGTTCGTCACGCCGGAGGTCGGCAGGCCGTCGGTCAGGAACACGATGTAGTTCGGCCGCGAGGCGTCTTTCACTTGCGCGAGCGCCGTCTTGAGTCCGCTGTCGATGTTCGTTCCGCTGCCGGCGTACAGACCTTCAACGAAGCCCAGGGCCGACTTTCGCGTCTCGTCCGTAAACTTCTCCAGCTCCGGCCGGAAGCTCTCGACCTCGCTGTCGTAAGCCACGATGTTGAACAGGTCCTTTTCCTTGAGGCTGTTGAGCACGAACTTGAGCGCGCCCTTGGCCTGTTCGAGCTTCTTCCCCGCCATGCTGCCCGAACGGTCGATCACGAACATAACCGTCTTCGACTGCATGTCCTCGGTCATGGCCTTGATCTCGGGACTGGCGAGCAGCATGAAGAACCCTTCGTCGCTCGCGTCGGGTCGGTAGCTGATGACGCTCGCCCCGAGCTTGCCCGCGCCGACGTCGTACAGCAGGCGGAAATCGCTTCCCGGAATCACCTCCTTGCCGGAATACGTCACGATCGCGTGCTTTTCGTCAGGCCGCTTCGTGTCGACGAGGTGCGAGGGGCTGTAGACGTTCTTGATGTCGGCGTCGCTCTCGATGGCCACGCGGACGTTGACGCTTTCGACCGGCTTGGACGTGTACTTCGCCGTGCTCATTGGAAAGAGGAAGTCGGTCATCCCGCCCGACGCCCGGCAGACTTGCGTATACCGCAGCGAAACCTTCCGCTCGGCCCCGGGCGGCACCGGGAACACGCTCGTCTTGAACAGGCCCGTGCCGATCCACTCGAGCAGCGCCGGGTCTTGCGAGCGGCGGACGATGTCTTCATACATCTTCCGCGCCGCGTCCTTATCCATCAGCTTCGCCTCGAACTCCTTGCCGTCGACCATCAGCGTGAGTTGGTCGATCGCCCCGTCGTAGGGCAGCGGAAACACAAAGCAGACTTCCATCTGCCGGTTGCCCGTGTTCTGAAACGTCTGCGACACCTGGACCTTGGCGATCTGCCGGTCCAGCTTGGCCTCGACGTTCAATTCCTTGATCTTGTACTCCATCACGGGGATGGGCGAGGGCGTCGGGATTGGGCGAGGAATCGGCGGGTGCGGATGCGGCGGCCAGATCGGCCGCGGCAACCGGTACGGCGCTGTCTCGTTGATGTTGATAATCACCACCTGCGCAAAGGCCAGGTTTGCCCAAATTGCCACGAGCGCCGCCACGGACGCCAGCGCCGCGATTCGTCGAAACATCGAGCCGACCATGACGGAACTCCTTTGGCGAGAAACGCCAATATGGACAACGAACTCGTTAAAAAAACGCGGGACTTCGGCCGCCCAATCGGCAGCCGCCAAAGCATTAGTCGACTTCACCCGCCGACAAGTTCCCGCGGAACTATGTTGCAAATGCCGTTTTTTCCTTCGACACTGGAGGCTGGCCAGATCATATCGCCAGCGCTGTTCGAATGTTGCTCCTCCCGCCATCCCCGGTGTCCGCAATGCCCGCGCCAATTCGCTCTGCAATCGCCATCGCCGTCGTCTTTGCCGGTCTGTTCGCCGCGGTAACCTCCCGCGCCGCCGACGAGCCGGCCACGCTCATCCTCCACGGCGGCAAGATCGCGTCCGTCGACCGCGACTTCTCGATCCACGAAGCCATTGCTGTTCGCGGCGACAAGATCGTCCGGCTCGGCAAGAACGCCGACATTCTCGCCCTCCGCGGCAAGGACACCGAAGTCGTCGATCTCGCCGGCAAGCTCGTCCTGCCCGGACTCATCGACTCGCACACGCATCCCAACTCGGCGGCGATGCACGAGTTCGACCATCCGATTCCGGACATGGAAACGATCGCCGACGTGCTCGCCTACGTGCGCTCGCGCGCGAAGACGCTCGGTCCCGGCAAGTGGATCGTCGTTCGCCAGGTGTTCATTACCCGCCTTCGCGAGCAGCGTTATCCAACCCGCGCCGAACTCGACGCAGCCGCGCCGGAAAACCCGGTCCTCTTCTCGACCGGCCCGGACGCCTCGGTCAATTCGCTCGCCTTGAAGCTCAGTGGCATCGGCAAAGACTTTCAAGTCACCGGCGCAGGCTATGTCGAACGCGACGCGACCGGCGAACCGACCGGCATTCTGCGAAGCTGCACGCGGTACGTCAAAGCCGAGTCGTCCGGCAAACCGGCTAGCGAAGAGGACCGCATTCGCCGGCTCTTGGAACTATTCGCCGACTACCACTCGGTCGGCATTACTTCTATCGCGGATCGCGACGCCGACGGGTCCGCGCTGGACCGCTATCGGGCGCTCAACGCCGCCGGCAAGCTCAGCATCCGCGTCGCCGTTTCGCGGAGCCTCGATCCCAGCGCGGCGCTCGACGATATCACGAAGCGGCTCGCCGCCCTCGCCGCCGATCCGCTCGCGATTTCGTCGCCGAAGACGCGCGACGGGCGGCTGCGGATCGTCGGCGTCAAGTGCTATCTCGACGGCGGCATGCTCACCGGCAGCGCCTACATGCGCGAACCGTGGGGCGTGAGCGACATTTACTCGATCCGCGACCCGAACTACCGCGGCGTATTGATGATCGAGCGCGAACGGCTGCTGCCGATCGTGCGGGCGACCGTCGAGAACGGCCTGCAATTCACGGCCCATTCCGTGGGCGACGGCGCCTGTGCGACGCTGCTCGATGTCTACGCCAAAGTGAACGAGTCGGCGCCCGTCGCCAAGACGCGGCCTTGTCTCACCCACGCGAACTTCCTGGGCCGCGATCTGGTCGACCAAATGGCGTCGCTCGGCGTCGTGGCCGACATCCAGCCGGCCTGGCTCTATCTCGACGCCCACACGCTCGCCGCGCAGTTCGGCGAACTGCGGCTCCGCTACTTCCAGCCGCTCGCGTCGCTCTTCGAGCGCGGCGTGGTCGTCGGCGGCGGGTCCGACCACATGCAGAAGATCGGTTCGCTCCGCTCGGTGAATCCCTACAACCCGTTTCTCGGTATGTGGGTCGCCGCGACGCGGCAGTCGAAGCATCGCGACCGCCCGCTCTATCGCGAAGAGGCCCTGTCGCGCGAGCAGGCGATTCGCTTCTATACGGCGAACAACGCCTACCTCACGTTTCGCGAGAACGAAATCGGCTCGCTCGAACCGGGCAAGCTGGCCGACCTAATCGTCCTCGACACCGACCTCCTGACGTGCGAAGCGGACAAAATGCGCGACGCCAAAGTCTTGCGCACCTACTTGGACGGCCGGCTCGTCTACGAAGCAAAGTAGCTTCGTGCCGGTCAAAGCGTTCCTCAGTCCTTGAATGCAACGCGATTCTCGCAGACCTCCCCGCGCTCGAAGCACGAAATGTTCGCCAGCGTCGTGGCCGCGATGTTCGCGAGCGCTTCGACGGTCAGAAACGCCTGGTGCCCCGTGACGATCACGTTCGGAAACGTCGTCAGCCGGGCCAGCACGTCGTCGCGGATGCCCGTCGCCGACTGGTCCTCGAAAAACATCCCTTCCTCTTCCTCGTAGACGTCGATGCCGAGGTACCCGACCTGGCCCGACTTGAGCGCCTCGATCACGGCCCGCGTGTCGAGCAGTCCGCCGCGGCTCGTATTGATGAGCATCATGCCCCGTTTGACGCGGGCGAGCGACTCGGCATTGACGATGTGCCGCGTCGAAGGGAGCAGCGGACAGTGCAGCGTGATGATGTCGCATTCGCCGAGCAGTTCCGGCGGCTGCACGTACCTGGCGCCCGCCGCGACGCACTCGGGATTCGCCGCTACGTCGTGGGCCAGCACGCGGCAACCGAATCCGTCGAGCAGCCGCACGACGCACGCGCCGATCTTGCCCGTGCCGATCACGCCGGCCGTTTTGCCGAACATGTCGAAACCAGCGAGGCCGTCGAGGGCAAAGTTTCCTTCGCGCACGCGGTTGTACGCCCGATGCGTCTTGCGATTGAGCGCCAACATCAGCGCCACGGCGTGTTCGGCCACGGCGTGCGGCGAATAGGCGGGCACGCGGACGACTTCGATACTCGCGGCGCGACAGGCGGCCAGGTCGACGTGGTTGAAGCCCGCGCAACGTAGCGCGACGAGCCGGGTGCCGCCGCGTTTGAGCCGTGCGACGACCTCGGCGTCGATGTGGTCGTTCACGAACGAGCAGACCGCCTCGAACCCGCCGGCCAGCGGCGCGGTGTCCAGCGTCAACCGCGGTTCGAGGTAGTGAATCGCGTGCCGATGCGCCGCGTTGGCGTCGTTGAACGCCCCGCGATCATACGATTTCGTGCCGAAAAAGGCGACTTTCATCGGGCCGCTCGTGCAGGTGTGCGAAATCGTTCCGGGCGCGCATTGGCGTACTTGTGGAGAGCCGCTTCAAGCTGTTTTACTGCATAACGGCCTTCGACGGGCAGGTTCTCGACGTCGACTGGCGTCGTCTCCGCTGCGTCGGCGACCGTGTCGAACACCTTGCCGTCGCGGTAGAGCTTGTACCGCTTTCCGGCGGCGAATTCGTGTTGGGCCTTCGCGCCGCCGCCCTGGGAGTACCAGCAATAAACCCATTCGCGCGGCGTGCCGCGCTCGCCGCGAAGCTGCGACAGGAAGCTGCGGCCGTCGACCGGCATGTCCTTCGGCACATCGATCGCCGCCGCGGCGCACAGCGTCGGTAGAAAATCGGTCGTGTCGATCAAATCGCCGCAGACAACGCCCGCCTTGGCGACGCCGGGCCAGCGGACGATGAGCGGCACGTGCGTTCCCGCCGCCGTCGGCGTTCCCTTGCCGCCTCGATACTCCGCCCCGCGAAACTGCGACGCGATGCCGCGGCCCGTGCCGTTGTCGCCGACAAACACGACGAGCGTGTTCTCGCCGAGGCCCAACGCGTCGAGCCGATCGACCAGTTTGCCGACGAGCTTGTCCATATACGCGACCATGTCGGCAAAGTTGCGGCGGTTGTTCTTCGCTTGCTCGCCCCGCGTGGTCGGGTCCCAGTTCTTGCTCTCCGGCGTCGGTTGAAACGGCCCATGCGTGAGCAGCATCGGGTAATACAGGAAGAACGGCCGGTCCTTGTGCCGCGCGATGAAATCGAGGGCGAAATCGCTCACCAGGTCCGGCCCGTATTCTCCTTTGTCGAAATCGCGCGGCTCGCCGTTATATTCCAGCCCCGGATTGGCGTACCGCGGCGGCCGGCGCGTGTGTTGCCACAGGCATGACTCGCCGAACCCCAGCTTGCGCGGCAACTCCTTGTCGCGACCGAGTTGCCATTTTCCCGCCGCCGCCGTCGCGTAACCGGCCCGGGCGAAAAGCTGCGCGATCGTCGGCAACGCGGGATCGATCTCGCCGAACCGCGTATAGTTGCGGACGTTGTACGCGCCGGTGAGAAGTTGCACCCGCGTGGGCGTGCAAAGCGGCTGGGCATAGCACCGCTCGAACCGCACGCCCTCAGCGGAGAGCCGATCGAGTCGCGGCGTCTGATACGAAGTCCCGCCGTTCGCCCGCACGCATTCGTGGCCGAAATCGTCGGCCACGATGAGCACGACGTTGGGCCGTCGTTTGGATGCTGTATCGCCGTTTTGTTGGGCGAAGATGCTGCCCGCCGGCGCGACGCAGAGCGCGATCGCCACCGCCGCGAACCGGACGAACACGCGACCACAGCCCAGGAGAAAAGGCGAACGCATCCTTGGAACTCCTATCGCATAACCTGGCGGCCCAACGCACGGCCTGTACGAGCGAATCCGAGCGGCCGCCGACCGCGCCAGCATTCTAGCGACGGAGTCGGTCCATCGCGAGCCGACAGCCGGTCGCTCCCGGCGCGTTGCGGTTGCCGCTCGATGGTTTGCCGCAAAGCACGAGGTTATGATGTACCGCAACACAGGAGACAACGTCATGCAATCAGCTCTCCGGTTTGTGGTGCTACCGTTGGTCGCGGCGAGCGTGCTGTCGCGGCTCGTCGTCGCCGATGACGTCCCCGTCGCCAATCGCGACGAACTCCTCGCGGCGCTGCAGGCCGCCAAGCCCGGCACGACGATCCTCGTCGCGGCCGGAACGTATCGCGGCGGCATCGCCCAGACGAAACTCTCGGGAACCAAGGACCGGCCGATCGTCGTCGCCGCGGCCGATCCGAAATCGCCGCCGGTGTTCGAGGGCGGTGGCAGCGGCCTGCACCTCTCGTCGCCGCAACACGTCGAGCTTCGGGACCTGGTGTGCGACGGCGCCAGCGGCAACGGCCTGAACGTCGACGATTCCGGCTCGACGGACACGCCCGCCGAGCACCTGCTGCTGCGGAACGTTGTCGTCCGCAACATCGGCCCGCGCGGCAATACCGACGGGATCAAGCTGTCGGGCGTGCGCGATTTTCGCCTCGAAGGCTGCCGCGTCGAGCGTTGGGGCAGCAGCGGCTCGGCGATCGACATGGTCGGCTGCACGAACGGCGTCGTGACGAAATGCACCTTCGTCGACGCCCGCGGCGACATGGCCAACGGCGTGCAAACCAAAGGCGGCAGCAGCCACATCGCGATCGAGCGGTGCCGCTTCGAGAATGCCGGCGGCCGAGCGGTGAACGCCGGCGGCAGCACGGGACTGGCCTACTTTCGCCCCCGCGACGCCACGTTCGAGGCGCAGGATATCTCGGTCGAAGATTGCGAGTTCCTCGGAGGCCAGGCAGCGGTCGCTTTTGTCGGCGTCGACGGCGCGATCGTCCGCCACAACACCATCTATCGCCCCAAGCGCTGGGTGTTCCGCATCTTGCAGGAAAGCACCGATGCGCGGTTCGTCCCCTGCCGCAACGGCAAGGTCGAGAACAACGTCGTCGCGTTTCGGTCCGACGAAGTGCGCGAGATCGTCAACGTCGGCGGCAATACGGCGCCCGATACGTTCGCGTTTTCCGGCAACGCCTGGAGCTGCCTCGATCGCCCGCAGGACACGCGGCGGTTGGTTCGCTTGCCCGTGGCCGAGAAGGACGCAACCCACGGCGAACCGCCGACGTTCGCGGATGCAACGCAAGGCGACGTCCGCATTCGAGACCGAAAACCCGACGCCCCAGGCGTTCGCGCGGAAAGCCCGCCGCCCTCGTCGAAAACGAAGTGAAGTGAATCGTGGGCAGTGGGCAGTGGGCTGTCCTACGACGGCGGGATCGCTCGCCCGTGCGGGTCCTGCTCGGGTTCCGCCAGTTGCTCGGCGAGTTGCGTCTGGAGCTCGGGTCCCAGGTAGTGCTCGATGCGTTCGGCCGGTTCGTGAACGTGGTCCAGCGGCAACTCGAAGTGGCGTTCGAGATAGCTTTCCCACAAGCGGTGCGCGCGGACAATCGATCGCCCCACCTGCCTGCCGGCCGCCGTGAGTAGCAGCGTGCCGTCGGCGGCGCGTCGCACGAGACCGCTATTGACGAGGCTCGCGATCGCCCACGACCGTCGCCAGCGCTGCCAGACCGACTGCGGCTCGCCGTCGCCTCCCTGCGTCGCGTCGAACGCCGCGCCGGTCGCCGCTTCCTCGTGGCGGTAGAGCCGGGCGACGACGTCCTCGCCGACGATCCGCAGCGATAGCCGCACGCTCGCCAGCCACTTGACCAGCAATCCGTGCCGCGGCGCGAGGAACACGGCGAGCGCGAACTGCGTTCCGGCCACGACGGCCATCGTGCCCGCCACGTTCACGTTCAGCCACCGGCTCAGCGCGTAGCCGAACAACGCCGACAACAGCGACACGACGACCGACCACGCGAGCATCCAACCCAACCGATCGGTGAGCAAATGGGCGGTCGCGCCCGGCACGATCAGCATGGCGACGACGAGAATCGACCCAACGGCCTCGAACGACGCGACCGTCACGCCCGCCACCACGGCCATCAGCAGGTAATGAATCAGCATCGCGCGAAAGCCCATCGCGGTCGCCAGGCCGGCGTCGAACGAAGCGATCTTCAGCTCCTTCCACAACGCGGCGATGAAGGCCAGCGTCGTAACCAGCGCGATGCCGAGCGTCACGATCGAGTGCGGCACTTCGACGCCGAATACGCGCGTCGTGTTGAGCGCCGCCATGTCGAGCATCCCGTACAGCACGCAACCCGGATCGAGATCGACCTGCCGCGCGCCGACTTGCACGAGGATCACGCCCGCCGCGAACAGCGCGGTATACACGATGCCCATGCCGGTGTCCTCCGGCACGTTGCCGTAGTCGCGAAGCGCCTGCGTCAAGAGCGTCGTGAGCACGCCGAGAGCCATTGCGCCCAGGAAGATCGGCACGCCGGTGATTTCGCCGGAAACAAAGAAGGCCAAGGCGATGCCCGGCAGCACGGCGTGGCTGATGGCGTCGCCCAAAAGGCTCATTTTCCGCAGCACGAGATAGCACCCGACGAGACCGCAGGCCGAGCTGCACGTCGCCGCGATGGCCACGGTCCACCACGACAGCCCCGGCGCCGGCAAGCGGGCGACGAGCCACACGCCGAGCACGAAGAGGGCAATTACGACCGCGCCGAGCACGATATCGCCGCGCGGATCGCGCCGCGCGGGCAGCGGGGCGAGCGGCTTATCGGCTGGAGCGAGCAGATCGTCGTGCGGAGTACGCAGATCGTCGTGCGGAGCGATCACGGCGACCCTCCCGACGCGGCAACCGCCCGCAGTTCCTCCGGCCAGCGCCCGGCCGCTCGCAGGCGCTCGGTCAGTTCGCCGATAATCGCCGGCGGCAACACTTCGCTCGCCGAAGCGTGAAACGGATCGGCGGCCCCGACGGCCAGTTCGGGATACTCGACCAGAACCGCCTGCCAAAGCCGTTCGTCGCGGAGCGCGTCGATCGCGGCTGCGCGGCCCGCTTCGGTCAGTTCGTAACCATCCGCTGCCGGTCGCACGTATCCCCGCCGCCGCGCTTCGGCGATCGCGAGTCGGTGTTCGCTCGGCCGCCAATCGGACGCGACTTCCGTCGTCGCCTCGAACATCTCGCACAGCAACCGATGCACGGCGATCGTCCGCGCAAACCGCCTTGCCGCCACCCACCGCGCCACCGCCCCGCGCCGCGGTGCCGACGTCGCCGATATGAGAAACAACAGCGTGCCGACGAGCACGATGATCGGTCCGGTCGGCAGGCGTTCGACCCGCGAGCTCGCCGCCGCGCCGACGATGCCGACCGCCAACCCAAACGCGGCCGCGAGCAACGTCATCGCCCACAGCCGCTCCGTCCAGAATCGCGCCGCCGCGCCGGGAATGATCAATAGCGCCGCCATCAACACCACGCCCACCGTCGGCAGCCCGATCACCACCACGATCGCAATCATCGCCAGCAGGCCAAAATCGACCACCGCGACCGGCCAGCCCTGTGCCCTCGCGAACGGCGCGTCGAACGTCACCAGCCGAAACTCCTTGAACGCCAGCGCCACGAGCGCGATGCACGCCAGACACGCCACCGCGACGACGACGAGATCGCCGGCCGCAATTCCGCTCGTCTTGCCGAGAATGTACGAGTCGAGTCCCGCCTTGTTGCCGGTGGCCGTGCTGTTCTGGATCCAGCTACTGAGCACGATGCCCGCGCCGAAGAACACCGACAACACGATTCCGATGGCGGCGTCTTCCTTGATTCGCGTCCCGCGGCGCAGGGCGACGATCGCGCCGATCCCGACCACTCCCGACGCCAGTGCCCCGAGCAGCATGACCGGCACGCTCCGCACGCCGGCCAGCAGAAACGCCACACACAACCCGGGCAGCGCGGCGTGGGCCAAGGCATCGCCCACGAGTGCCCGCCGCCGCAACACGGCGAAACATCCCACGACGCCGGACACCGCGCCCAACAGCGCCGTGGTCGCGAGCACGAGCAGCGTGTTGTAGGGAACGCCGAGCGCCTCGGCGGCCGCTTGCACGAAGTCGAACGACCGATCCGCGACGCGCTCGCCGAGCGACGATGCCTGCGCGACGAGAAAACACCCGGCGTTCATTACGCCCGCTCCCGCGCTTCCACGGCATCGCCGACGGCTTCGAGCATCGACAGCCGCCCGCCGTAAGTCCGCCGCAATGTGTCGGCCGTGAACGCTCCGTTCGTCGGCCCGGCGGCCACGACCCGCATGTTGAGCAGCACGACGTAGTCGAAATACTGCTCGACGGTGCGCAAGTCGTGATGCACGACGACGACCGTTTTACCCGCCTTGCGCAGCTCGCCCAGCAGCGTAAAAATCGCGTGCTCGGTCGCCGCGTCGACGCCGGCCATCGGTTCGTCCATGAAGTACAAGTCGGCCTGCTGCGCGAGCGCGCGGGCAAGAAACGTCCGCTGCTGTTGCCCGCCCGAAAGCTGCCCGATCTGCCGCCGCTCGAAGTCTTCCATGCCGACCTTGGCCAGGCACTCGCGGGCAAGCTGCCGCTCGCGCGGTCCCGGCCGCCGGCACCAGCCCAGCCGGCCATACGTGCCCATCAGCACGACGTCGAGCACGCTCACCGGAAAGTCCCAGTCGACGCTTTCGCGCTGCGGGACGTAACCGATCCGCTTGCGGACGCGCTCGACGGGTTCGCCGAAGACGCGAACCGTTCCGTGGGCCATCGGCGCGAGACCCAGCACCGCCTTGACGAGCGTGCTCTTGCCGGCGCCGTTCGGTCCCAACACGCCCACCAGCCGCGGCTCTTCGAGCACGAGATCGACATCCCACAACACCGGCCGCCGGTGGTAGGCCACGGTCATGTCGTGAATGTCGAGAACGGACATGGTCGGGGGTCGGGGTTCAGGGGTCGGGGGTCGGGGCATGCGCGAGAAGTGTTCTTCCTGACCCCTGACCCCCGAAACCTGACCCCTATTTGAGCGCTTCTACGATCGTCTTCACATTATGCCGCACCATGCCGGGGTACGTGCCTTCCGGTTTGCCCTTCTCGCCCATCGCGTCGGAGAACAACTCGCCGCCGATGCGGACCTCGTGCCCCTGTGCCTTGCACCCTTCGAGCAGGCTCCGGATGTTCCGCTCGCTGACGCTCGTTTCCACGAACACGGCCTTGATCTTCCGCGACACGAGCATCTCCACGAGCGCGTTCACCTCGCTCACGCTGGCTTCGCTCTCCGTGCTGATGCCTTGGATGCCGTGAACCTCAACGTCGTATGCCCGGCCGAAATACTGAAACGCATCGTGCGCCGTCACCATCACCCGCTGTTCTTTGGGCACTTGGGCCAGCGCAGTTTTGCACTCTTGGTGCAACTTGTCGAGTTCGGCTTCGTATGCCGCGGCGCTTTTGCGGTATTCTTCGGCGTGCTCCGCGTCGAACTCAATGAGCGCGTCGCGGACCACCGCGATCGTCTGCCGCCACAAGGACACGTCGAACCAGACGTGCGGATCGTGCGCCCCGCCGCTGTGGAGCAACGACGCTTCGGGCAGTTTGCTCGTCACGGCGTACGTCGGTTTCTTGGCCGCGAGCTTCTCGAACAGATCGGCCAACTTTCCTTCCAAGTGCAGCCCGCTATAGAAAATCAGGTCCGCCCGCTCGCAGGCGATTACGTCGTCGGGCACCGCTTTGTATTGATGCGGGTCGATGCCGGCGGCCATAAGCTGCTCGACGAGGACGTGCCCGCCGCCCACGCGCTCGACCAGATCCGCGACCATGCCGGTCGTCGCCACGACGCGTATGCGGCCGTCATCACCGCCGTCCACGCCTGCGCACCCGGGGAGACCCGCGAGTAGTCCGCCGAGCGCGAAGACGGCCAAGAGTTGCGGCCACTTGGGCGTTTTTTTCCGGGGAGACGGAACCATGACGGGATCCGAGATTGAGGTTTGCGGTCGGGTGTTGGAAGATCGGCACATGTTTTTTATCGTCCGAAAACAAAGTTTTGGTTACTCAAAATATAGCCTGGACTCTCGATTCGTCAAGTCATCGAGTGCGCACAAATGCAACGAGTTCCGACTTCCTCCCAAAAAAAGGTTGATTCCGCCGGACGTGTCGATCACAATAGCAACGCGTTTTGCCGTTTCCCCGCCGCTGCCCCAAGTGGCGGACTTGCACTCTGAATCGCGCCGAAGCATCCCATTTTTTGTTGCGAGAGCCTAATGATCCGCATCTCGATGTACCTCGCTTTGTGTCTGGCGGCTTTCGCTTCGCGGTCGGTTGCCGCCCCGATCTATCAGATCGACATCGACTCAACGACCGTCAACGCGACGACGACGGCGCCCTTGGCGACGGAGCCGGGCTGGACGTCGCTCGACGCCACCGCCGGAAATGGCAGCGGCGTGACCATCGACGGCATCACGTTTAGCGTGGGCAGCGTGGACGGCTCGCGGATTCGCGTCGCCAGCGGCTTGCCCAACCCCAACGCCCTCACCGGCGACTTCATCTTCGACGACGGCGCCAATCAGGCCGTGATCTTGTTCTTCGGGGCGGCCGGCTCGCTCCAAGCCGGGATGTGGCAGGTCGACCTTTGGACTTACGACTCGCTCGTTCCCACCGGCCTCGACCCGCAGATCGTCGGCTACCGGACCAACGGCGCCGAAACCATCGTCAGCACTTCGGTTCTGAACGATCCCGTCAACCCCGCCATTTCCTTCATGTTCGCCAGCGACGGCGCATCCGCCTACGACGTGTTCGTCCGCGACGGCAGTACGTTCGACCGCTCGCGGCTCAACGCCGTTCGGCTCACCTATATCCCGGAGCCTTCGACGGTCGTGCTTTTGTTCGTCGGTGCGGGCTGCCTGGGACTTACGCAATATCGTCGATTCCGGCGCCGCTTCGCGCAGGCACCGTAACGTCATCGTCGCGCTGCGCGCCCCACGTCCGTCCTGCGAATCGATGCATAGATCACCGGCGACTCCGATCCGTCGCATCAATACCGCCAGCGCCTGACGCGCCGCCGAACCTTCGCGGCGCGTCTTTTTTTGTACCGAACGCCGTCAAGCCAGAAATCAGGGAAACGCGGCCCGCAAAGAAGAGCGACGCACGATCGATTGCGGCGTCGCTTATCGTGCGGCTGCGCACAACTCGCCTTGCGACCGTTTTTTTGGGAAGGACCCATGCTCAGCCGAATTCTCCCCCGTCGTGTTCCGGTTCGCGCCCGCCGCTGCGTCCTTTCGCCGGAGACGCTCGAAGCTCGCCAAATGCTCGCCGCCGCGCCCGTAATCGGCGAGTTCATGGCCAGCAACGACTCGACGCTCGCCGATTCGACCGGCGCGTTTCGCGACTGGATCGAAATCTTCAACTCGGGCGACGAAGCCATCGACCTCGCCGGTTGGCATTTGACCGACGATCCCGACAACCTTGCCAAATGGACGTTTCCGAGCGTCAACCTGCCGGCCGGCGGGTTTCTCGTCGTGTTTGCGTCCGGTTGCGATGTTCCCGGCGTTGACTGCCCCGATGCGTCGGTCGAATTGCACACCAACTTCGAGCTTGCACGCACCGGCGAATACATCGCCCTCGTCGAACCGGACGCCGCAACCGTCGTCTCCAGCTTCGGGCCGAACGAAGAGAGCTACCCGCGGCAATTCGAGGACGTCTCCTACGGCATCGGCCAGGCTGCGACGCTCATTGCCCCCGGCGCGAACGCCCAGGTGCTCGTTCCGGCAAGCGGCAATCTCGGCCAGACCTGGACCGCGCCGGAGTTCGCGCCCGACGGCTCGTGGTCGACCGGCCCGACCGGCGTCGGCTACGCTCCCGGCGGCGGCGCGGCCGTCCTCGCGCTCGACTTCAATGCCCGAACGTCGACCGACGGCGCCGCCGACACGCAGCCCGGTTTCACCGGCATGACGATCAACCAGAACGGCACGTCGTTCAACGGCATCACCGTCAACCTTTCCGTCGCCGGCGGTGCGACGCTCGACGATCGCGACCGCACGACGCCCGTAAATGGCGGCGCGCTCACGACGGGCCAAATCTACGACGACTTTATTTTCGCCAACGGCACGTTCGACGGCGCAGAGCTTCAGGTCCGCCTCCAGGGCCTCGCGCCGAACATGCCCTATCGCGTCACGCTCTGGTCCTTCGACGACAGCAGCAATGGCACGCGCGTCTCCGACTGGACCGAAATCGCCAGCGGCTCTCCCGTCTGGATCGAGCAAGGTTACACGTTCGACGGCGTCGATCCGCCCACGACCGACGGCGAGGACACGATGACCGCCGACCTTGTGGCATCGCCCACCGGGGAATTGATCCTCCGCGGCGTCCGCAACGGCGGCACTTCGCACGGCGTGTTTCTCAACGCCCTCCGCGTCGAACTCCCGGGCATCGGCGGTCTCGTCGCCACCGACGTCCGCACGCAGATGGCCCTCGTGAATGCCTCGGCCTACGTCCGCGTGCCGTTCGACGTGCCGGACGGGGCATCGTACAACTCGCTCGCCTTGCGGATGAAGTACGACGCCGGCTTCGTCGCTTATCTCAACGGCCAGGAAGTCACCCGCCGCAACGCGCCCACGGCGGCGAACGTTCCGCCGGCCTTCGACGCGGCGGCCACCGCCGAGCGGAGCGTCACCGACACCACCACGTTCGAAACAATCGACCTCTCCGCCCACCGCAATCTGCTCGTCGCGGGGCAGACGAACGTGCTCGCGTTTCACGGCTTGAACTCCTCGCCGAACGACGACGATTTTCTGATCTTGCCCGAGTTGACGGCGACCAATCTCGGCGGCAGCGGCGTCGGCCAATACTTCGAGACAGCCACGCCCGGCGGACCCAACGGCGAGGGCTTGTTCGGTTTCGTCGAGGACACGACGTTCAGCCACGACCGCGGATTCTACGAAGCGCCGTTCGACGTGACGATCGCCACGGCGACCGCAGACGCGACCATTTACTACACGCTCGACGGCAGCGAGCCGGTGGCGACGAATTCCGCCGCCGTGTTGTACACCGGGCCGGTCCATATCGACACGACCACCACGCTTCGCGCCGCGGCCTACAAAGACGGCTTCCGCCCCACCGACGTCGATACCCAGACGTACATCTTCCTCGACCACGTGGTTCGCCAGGGCGAGATCGGCGTCCAATACGTCGAAATCTCGAACGCCAACACCGTCGGCACGCTCAGCGGCACGACCGATTGGGCATTCCCGACGATCAACGGCACGTCTTCGACGCAATGGGTTCCCCGCCAGGCGACCGGCGGCGCGACGGCGTTCGGCACGTTCGTCACTGCCTGGGAATCGGCCGCCGCCACCACCGCCGAAGGCGTGCCGATGATTACCGTCGCCATGTCGGGCCTGACGCCGGGGGAAACGTACAACACGTTCGTCAACTTCTGGGACGGCGACGGCGCGAACGTCTGGAACGTCCGCGCCGGCCTCGCCCCCGATGCCCTGACGCTCTTCACGTCCGACAATGCCTACTTCACCGGCCAGGTGTCCGGCAATCGCATCCTCTACAACGGTTTCGTGGGCCAGGCCGTCGCCGACGCCTCCGGCGTGATCCGCCTGTATCTCGACGACGTGCCGCCCAATGACGGCGCAAAACGCACGTTCCTCGACAGCGTCGGCTATTCGCAAGGCGACGTTCCGACGCTCGTGCCGCGCTTTTATCCGGCCGTGTGGCAAGCCAGCGCCGGCGGCGATTTTACGATGGACCCTAACGTCGTTTCGCAGTGGGACGACAACAACCCCGCCAACAACGACTTCGGCATCCGCCAGTCGCTGTTGTCGCTGCCCACGATGTCCATCGTCATGGACCCCGCCGACCTTTGGGGCCAGGCGACGGGCATCTATCCCAACGCCACGAGCACGGGCACGGCCTGGCGCCGCCAGGCTTCCATCGAATACTACGACCCGAACTCGGGCGACCAGTTTCAATACAACGCCGGCGTCCAGATGCACGGCGGCGCGAGCCGCGACAACGTCCGCCAAAAAAAGCACAGCTTCCGCCTGATCTTCAACGACCAGTTCGACGGGCCGAACACGCTGCCCTTCCCGCTCTTCGGCGACGAGGCCACCGACAATATCAACACGGTCGTACTCCGCGCCTTCTTCACCGACAGCTTCGCCACCCGGACGCAGACGGGCCGCTACTCGCCGCTCGACTCGATGTACCTCCGCGACGTGTGGATGCGCGAAACGCAAATCGCGATGGGCCACCAGTCGGCGCACAACAACTACGTTCACCTGTACATCAACGGATTGTACTGGGGCCTGTACAACCCGGCCGAGCGCCCCGACGAGGCGTTTCAGGCCGAGTATTACGGCGGCGACCGCGAAGACTACGACATCATCAAGGACTTCAACGAGCTGTTCGCCGGCAACCGCACCGCCTGGGACCAGATGTTCGCCCTGGCCAATCAGCTCACCGGCCCGAATCCCGACGCGATCTACGAGCAACTCCGCGGCAACAACCCCGACGGCACGCGCAACCCGGCGTATCCCGTGCTGCTCGACATGGACAACTTCGCCGACTACATGCTGCTGCACCTTTACGCGGGCGCGGAAGACTGGCCGCACCACAACTGGTACGCCGCGCGGAACCGCACCGATGCCTCGACCGGCTTCAAGTTCTTCGTCTGGGATCAGGAGATCGTCCTCGACGGCCGGTATCGCGACCGCACCGACGCGGCCAACGCGAACTCGCCGGCGGAGCTGTTCAGCGAGCTTCGCAACAGCCCGGCGTTCCGTTCGCACTTCGCCGACCGCGTGCAGAAGCACATGTTCAACGGCGGCGCGCTTTCAACCGAGGCCAACCAGGGCCTGTGGATGGAATGGGCCGACCGCATCGAAGCCGCGATCGTCGCCGAGTCCGCCCGCTGGGGAGATGCCCGCGAAGGCGAGAGCATCGTCGTCGATTCGGGCGATCCGGCCGTCATCGTTCCCACCATGACGGTCAACCACTGGCGGGCCGAACGTGACAACGTCCGCGACAACTATTTCCCGCAAAGCCACACGCTCACGATCGACCGGCTCATCGCCGACGGCCTCTATCCGACGATCGCCGCGCCCGAGTACAGCGACCACGGCGGCTCGGTCCCGCTGGGTTATTTGCTCACGATGTCCGATCCCAACGGCCAGGCCGGCAACGTCATCTATTACACGACCGACGGCAGCGACCCCCGCGGCACGACCTCGACCGTCGCCACGCCGCTGGTGCAGGAATCGGCCGCCAAGCGCGTCCTCGTTCCCACGGCCGGCAATGGCGGCAATCTCCTGGCCGATTCGTGGAAAGGCGCTCCCGCCGGCGAGCCGTTCAACGACTCGGCCTGGATCGCCGGCACCGGCGGACTCGGCTACGACGAAGAAGCAACCTACGGGCCGTACATTTCGCCGTCGCTCGATCTCGCGGCGCCCATGAACAACGTGAACACGTCCGTGTTCGTGCGGATTCCGTTCAATGTCGATTCCGGTGACTTGGCGACGTTCGAGTACCTGTCGCTGAAGGTTCGCTACGACGACGGCTTCGTGGCGTATCTCAACGGGCAGGAGATCGCCCGCGCGAATGCCCCGGCTGGAACGCCGGCCTGGGACGCGCTCGCCACGGCCGAGCATCCCGACGCCGAAGCCGTCGCCTTCGTCACGTTCGACGTATCCGCGTTCTTGTCCGCGCTACAACCGGGCGCGAACGTGCTCGCGTTGCACGGCTTGAACCTGGCAATCACGAGCACCGACTTCCTGCTTTCGGCCGAGCTGGCCGCCGGCGACATTCCCGACGCCGCGATTTCGCCCACGGCGCTCCCGTATACCGGCCCCGTGCCGCTGACGACGAGCGCGACGGTCAAAGCCCGCGTGTTTTCCGCGGGGCAGTGGAGCGCGCTTTCGGATGCGTTCTTCACCGTCCAGTCGCCGCTGAGAATCGGCGAGATTCACTACAACCCCGCGCCCCGCACGCAGGCCGAAATCGACGCCGGCGTTCTCGACGCCGACGACCTCGAGTTCCTCGAACTGGTCAACACGAGCAATTCGTACACGATCGATCTCGACGGGGTCCGCGTGAGCGACGGCGTCGAATTCACGTTCGCCGGCGGCACGCTCGGTCCCGGCGAGCGGATCGTGGTTGTGCAAAACGCCGCCGCGTTCGCCGTTCGTTATCCCGATGTGACCAACATCGCCGGGCAATACGGCGGCACGGGCGAGAACTACCGCCTTTCCAACGGCGGCGAGCAAATCACGCTGCTCGACGCGGGCGGCGGCGTCATTCAGTCCTTCGCCTACGACGACGCCTGGCATCCCACGACCGACGGCCAAGGTCCGTCGCTGGTCGTCCTCAACGAACTCGCGCTTGCCGAACTCTGGAACAATTCGAGCAACTGGCGGCCGAGCTATGCACAGCACGGCTCGCCCGGCGAAAGCGATATCGTCGTCGGCGATTTCACGGGCGATCTGCGCGTGGACCTGATCGACATGGTCATTCTGCGGTTCAACTTGGGCGCGACCGGCGCGACGCTCGAACAAGGCGACGCCAACGGCGACGGGACGGTCGACTACGCGGACTTCGCGCTGCTCGTGAAGAATTACGGATTCACGACCGCGCCGCCGCAACCGCCGTCCGCCCCGGCAGGCGCCATCGTTGTTCGCACAGCGCTTCGGGCCGAACCGATTCGCGCCGAGGCCGCCGCATCGCGCCGCACGCGGACGATCCACCGCGCCGCCGTCGACGTCGCCCTCACGCCGGACGCCTTGCAAACCGCATCGTCGGCCGGCGACGACCTGGCGACCACGACGAGACTCCGAGCGCGTCGCCGCTCGCGCTAGCCGTAGGGTGGGTCGAACGAAGTGAGGCCCACCGGCGGCGCGACATGGAATTGCGAACGGAAAGTAGTGAATTGTGAATGGTGAATGAACGGGAGGCAGCCGTCGGTTGCTCGCAACTCGTCATTCACAATTCGCAACTCACCATTTACGATTCACAATTCCGTCCCGGTCCCGGTGGGCCGCACTTGGTTCGACCCACCCTACGTTCCGTTTTGTGCTGAGCCTAGCCGCGTCATTTGACCTTGCGACCGCTTCGGCTTCGGCATAGAACCGGATCGAACCGGCGACGACCGCCGGTGGCGAGGCCGAGCGCGATGTTTGCCGCCGATCAGTACGAGCTCATCGACTTCGGCCTCGGCCGCAAGCTGGAACGGTTCGGGCCGTATGTGCTCGACCGGCCCGCCCTCGCCGCGGCCGACTTTGCCCAGCGCTTTCCCGACTTGTGGAAGGAAGCCCACGCCCGCTACGAGCGCACGAGCGACAACCAAGGAATCTGGCGCAGTGCGGCGGCTCTGCCCGAGTGCTGGACCATCCGCCACGAGCCGTTCGCGCTCGAAATCAAGCCGACGCCGTTCGGCCACGTCGGGGTTTTTCCTGAACAGGCCGAGAACTGGGACTGGATCGCGGAAAAAATCCGCGCCTTCGCTGCCGCCGAGCCGAATCGCCGGCCGCGAGTGCTCAACCTCTTCGCCTACACGGGCGGAAGCACGCTCGCCGCGGCCGCCGCGGGCGCGGAAGTCGTCCACGTCGACGCCGCCGCGAACACGGTCGCGTGGGCCCGCCGCAATGCCGAGCTTTCCGCCCTCGCCGCCGCGCCGATTCGCTGGCTCGTCGAAGATGCCCGCAAGTTCGTCGACCGCGAACTCCGCCGCGGAAACAAATATGATATGGTGATCGCCGACCCGCCCGCCTACGGACACGGGCCGAAGGGACAAACGTGGCAGCTTCTCCGCGATTGGAGCGCACTGGAGGAAGCCATCGCGTCGCTCGTCGTGCCGGGCAGGAATGCGATGCTGCTAACGCACCATTGCGACTTGCTCTGCGGCGAATCCCTGCCTGGTCTGCCGAAGGGCCGCGAGGAGCAGCACGGGTTTGCCAGCGCCTGGATTGCCGATCGCAGCGGCCGGCGGCTGCACAGCGGTTTTGTGTATCGGCAATGCAGTTGGTGAGAAACGAAGAATCGTAGGTCAGGACAAGCGGCGTTCGGCCTGACTGGAAAAAAAGACTCAACCCGCGCCGTCCTGACATTGCCCCGTGCCACCCCGCTTCGCGCCATGATTCCCGACACGATCACGAGCACCGCGAACCCCCGCATCAAATCCGCGGCCGCGCTGCGCGAACGCCGCGAACGCGACGCCCGTCGCCAGTTCCTCATCGACGGCG
The DNA here is from genome assembly GCA_003576845.1 of Planctomycetota bacterium. Classification (GTDB taxonomy): domain Bacteria; phylum Planctomycetota; class Planctomycetia; order Pirellulales; family PLA5; genus PLA5. Next base: position 20,147 of record QEVJ01000043.1, on the reverse strand, counting down.
CGCGGGAGATCGCGCGGGCGATCGCCGGCGGGATTCGTCTCGAAGTGGCCTACGTCTGCACGCCGCTGTGCCGCAGCGAAGACGCGCAAGCCGCCCTCGAAGGTCTCGACGTCCTCGGCGTGCCGCGGATCGAAGTCGCCGAGCACGTCTTCGCGAACCTGGCGTTCGGCGATCGCGCGGACGGCGTGGTTGCGCTCGCGACCATGCCCGATTGGTCGCTCGCGTCGCTCGAACTGTCGGCCAGTCCGCTCGTTGCCGTCGTCGAGGGCGTCGAGAAACCCGGCAACCTGGGCGCGATTCTCCGAACGGCCGACGCGGCGGGCGTCGCGGCGGTGATCGTCGCCGACGGCGGCACCGACTTATTCAACCCCAACTGCATCCGCGCGAGTCTCGGCACGGTGTTTACGGTCAGCGTCTGCGCCGCGGCCACGAGCGATGCCGTCGCCTTTCTCGCCGCAAATCGGCTCCGCATCTATGCCGCCCACGTCGACGCCGAGTTGGAGTATACCCAGGCCGATTTCACGGCCGCCGCGGCGATCGTGCTCGGCAGCGAAGCCCACGGCCTGAGCGACTCATGGAAGCAAGCGGGCGCGACGCCGATTCGCCTCCCCATGCTCGGCGTGGCCGACAGCCTCAACGTCTCCGCCACCGCGGCAGTGCTGTTCTACGAAGCGCTGCGGCAACGCCGAACGAAACCGCTGCCATAGCGGCGTGCTACACTTTCAGGTACGTTCGGCCAACAACGCCAACGGTGTGTCCGCATCTTCCATCGTTATCCCACATTCTTCATTTTGCATTCTTCATTCTGCATTCCTCCGTGCCCTCTGTGCTCCACCTCCGTGCTCTCTGTGTTCAAGTAACCACCGCAGCGATCCGATCCGAGGTCCGACGATGGAACTTCGCTGGCGACCGAGTTTTTCGGCTAGTTGTGCGCACGCGATCGCCGTTTCGGTGACCGGCGGCCACGTCGTCGATCCACAACTGGCGACGGCCCTCGCGCCCGCGCTCGTCGAGTTGGCCGAGCCGCTCCTTGCCGTTCGCTCGGTGCTGCCCGCGTTTCTCGAACACCTCGGCGGACTCGCGGCGGACCTCGACAGCAATCGCCAGTTGGCCGAAGTCGCGCTCGCGAAGTCGGTCGGCCGCGGGCGGGCGGAGAAGCACGTGCTTGCGCTAGCTCGCGTCATTGGCGGCGTCGAATCGGCCATGTCGACCGCGCGGCCAAGGCTCGCCGCCGATCTGCAACTCCGCGTGGGACCCTTGCGCGAAGCGTGGGAAGCCCGCGGCCCGGGCATATTGCAACTCATCGCCGGTCTCGCGTCCCGAGAACTGCTTGTCGAACGGGCCGACGTGATCCTCGTCGAACCGCTCCAAGCCGGCGGCGGCGCGGCGCATCCGCCGTACAACTCGGTTCGCATCGAAGCGGTGCTGGCCAACGCCGACGACCGCTTGCCCGAAGTGCTGCGGCTCGCGTGGCTGCTCAGCCAGTTGCAACTCGAACTGCCGATGTACTCGGAGCACTTGTCGCCGTTTCGGCGGCGCGAAGTCGCGGCGCTTTCGATGGTTCCGCCCGTGCTCGCGGCGGCGGAACAAGTGGAGCTCGCGCGGTTCAACGCGGAGACGCTGGCGCTCGCCGTCGAGTCGTGGCGGATCTGGAAAGACCGCCCGGCCGCCGAAATCGCCGCGACGCTCTCAACATGGTGGCAAATCTACGGCGATTCGCGCCCGCCGTGGGCCGTGGCGCTCGGGGCGCTCGACCGGATGTTCGACGCGGCGGCCGTGGCAGAGTCAGTTTAAGCGACGCGCTATGCGGCGGCGGTTCCTTCGGGGCGGTTCTGCCGGGACGGCGGGCATCTTTGCTGCCGGCGGGTGAGCCAATCGTGTGATATCACGTGGGGGTTGCACGACGCGGCGGCACCGTGCGGCAGGTGCTCGCGCATTTCGTCGTATCCACCGCCGATGCTGATTGGCAGTTTGCTTATTTTTTGAGCGAAACGCGCCGGCCGGCTTTTTTTGTCGACAGATCGGAGCCGGACACCGTGCGGGTTTTTTTTGACGCTGCCCCTGAGGCCGCCGTCTTCGAGGCACGCTTTTTCGCAGCCCTGCGGACCGCTGCCGTTTTTTTGGCCGTTCTGCGGCTCGATGTCTTGGCGGCCTTCTTGACCGCCGCTTTTGCGGGCCGATTGCGCGTCGTCTTGATCGCCGACTCGTAATACGCAATATACCCGGCGGCCGAAATGCTCTTGATCGTGTCCGCGATGACGTCGAGGGCCAAATCTTCGGGCTTCTTGAAGCGGATGCAGGCTTTGCCCATGTCGAGCTTCTTGCCCGTGGCGGCCCACGCCCGTTTGAACTTCTCCGCCACCGCATCGCTGCCGTAGACGCATCCCAAGTACATCGAAATGTAGTTCTTCTGCGACGAGATGCCGGCGAACGGCAGCGGCTGCTTCGGGTCGCAGTGATAGCCTGGCGGATAGAGGCGGTGCGGCACGTAGTAGCCAATCATGCCGTATTGAATGCCTTCCTCGAAACCCGAATGGAGGTTCGCGCGAATCACCGCGCGGACTTGCTCGACCACCGCCCGGCGGTCCTCGGGCAGTTCGGCCAGATACGCTTCGACGGTCGTGGCTTTGCTTTGCATCGTGGACCTCGGGGTAGGTGCGGTTTGGGAAGAAGATTGCCTTACGATTCGCCTCGCCGCCTCGTTCCGCGTATGATGGATGTTGGCCAGGGGCAACGGCCATTCCAAGCGAGGTGCTTCCGTGTTCGAACAGTTCGATCAATCGACGCTGCTCTGGGGACTGCTGTTCGGTTCCTTTGGACTCGCGTATTTCACCTACGGGCGCAAAGAACGCGCCGTCGTGCCATTGGCCTGCGGAATCGCGCTGATGGTCGTGCCTTGCGTGCCGTTCTTCATCGCCCACAAGCTGCTCATGGCGACCGTCGGCGGCGTCTTTATGGTGACCCCGTATTTTCTGCGGTTCTAATCGCCGCCTTGATGATTTCCGCGTAGCGGCTTTCGACGGCCTCGGCCCGGTCGGCGGTCCACCACTCGTGAAACGCGCGCCGGGCCGCGGAGGCTTTCTTCTTTTCGCGCTTGACGATTCTATCGACCCCTTTGGGCAGCGCGGAGCCTTTGGCCGCATGACCTTTCTCCCACGACGCAATTCGTTCCGCGGCGACGGCGTGGTCGTTCGCCTTGCCGAGCCGTTCCTGGATTTCCTCGATCGCCGGGTAAACGTCGTCGCGAAACGCCGGCGCTGCCGCCGCAAACAGTTCGATCGCGTAGCGAAACCGCTTGGCGGCAATCCGCAACCGATGCAACTTGGCCGCCCGCTTCGGCCGGCTTCGGGACTCCGGGAAGAATTCGTCGGCCGCTCGTGCGAGCCCCTCGGACGCAACCGCCGCGAACGTCGGCTCGTCGCCGTCGCCGCGCCACCGCAAGCTCGCGAGCAATTTCTCCGCCTTCTCGGCAAACGTTCCCGCTGCATATTGCCGATAGACGTCGTCCACCGCGGGATACGCCGCCCGCCGGGCATCGACAATCCGCGACCAGAGCCAGTCCTGCGCCGCGGCGTCGCCTTCCTCGCAGCGGTTCGAGCACCGCATCGCCATAACGTCCTGGTCGCGCGCTTCACCCGCGGCACGCCGAATCTCGCGCAGCAACCGCCGCAACTTCTTCGCCTTGCCGCGCGGCAGAAACTCGCCAAATGCCCGAACCGCCGCATTGGCACGCCGCGTGGCGACGCGAAGCTGGTGCACGTGCTCCGGATCGTGGGCTTCGTCGGGCGACGTCGGTTCGAGATAATGCTCGACCGCCCCAAGCCGCCCGGCCAGCGCCGCGCGCACAACCGGTCCGGCCGCTTGAGCCGGTTCGTCGCACGCCACCCACTTCGTCGCCTCGAACGTCATGCAAACCATTCTCATCGACGGCCGCCGATTCGTCCAATGAGAACTGCTCGCGAAACGGATGCGTGCAGCGTTTGTGCGATCGCCAAGTGGCGAATAGTGGGCGTTCCGGCGCATGCGCGAGCGGCCGCCAAATCCGACCAATCGAGTTGCACGTGCCTCGTCTAACTCACCAACTCCGCCTGTCGCTTGCGGAATTTTTCCAGGTGCGGCGCATCGAGAATCTCGAACGGCGACGCCAGCGGTTGCCAGGCTTCGCCGCGCTGTTCGATGTGCCGCTCGGCGATGGGGCCGACGCGGTCCGTGGCGAGTTGCAAGTATCCCACCTGCCGCGGGTCGATGCACATCAGCCGCCCGACCGTCGCGTCGACCGCCGCGACGTTCGCGCCGATGACGAGCGTGCCGAGATGCTTGGGGCTGCCCATGATCGGGCCGTCGCCTTCCATCCCCGTGATCCCATCGACGATGGCGATCGTCTTGCCGACCGTGGCGTTGATGTCGAACACGGTTTCGGGTATGCCGGCGAAGTGCAGCACGTTCTTGGGCCAGCCATACTTGATGCCGGGCAAGACGCCGTAGAGATTCTTCATCGATGCCGTGTAGCCCGCCCAGTGATGCGTCTTCATCTTGGGCATCGACACGACCAGATCGGCTTCGCAAATGCTGCGCGGGAAGAACAACCCGGACAGATCGCTCGCGCCACCCGCGTTCTTGACGAAGCGGACTTCCTCGTAGTTGAGATCGGCGAACTCGATACTCGCGTCGTCGAGCGCCTCGCGAAACCCGGAGTTAAACAGCGCCATTTCGGTGTCGCGCACGTGTCCGGGCGCTTCGCCGACGGTGACATACGCTCCCCAGCGGCGAAAGACTTCGATTGTCGCGAGCACGACGGCCGGATGGGTCGTGATATGCGGCGCGACTTTGGTCGGCTCGACCAGGTTTGGCTTGAGGAGCACGCGCTTGCCGCGGAGCGGCGCGGGATCGAGACCGACGGCGAGCAACCCGTCGCGGATCGTGTCGGCGAGCGGACCGTCGTAGCGCTGGTTGCGGGCGATGAAGACCGGCGTCTTCTCGCGGCGCATTTGTTTGAGGAGCGGGTAGCCGATCAATCCGGCCGCGGCGAGCCCGCCGCCAACGAACAGCGCGCGCCGGCTGAGCCTGTAGCGCGGCGGATTGAGCGCCATCGTCGGCGTCGCGCCGGCGACGCTCACCGCGGCGAGGGCTTCGGCTTGAGCCGAGTTTGCTTGCACGACGCTCATGACGCGGCGCCCTCATGTCGGTTGGGAATCAATGGCGAAGCACCTCCGAGCCATGCATGCGTGAGCAGCGCGTATTGATAGCCCGAGTGATGCCGGAGCGAGAGGCGCTTCTCCGCGGCGGCGAGCAGTTCGCGATGCTTGGGATGCCGTTTTTCGTGCGCCTCGAGCGCGAGCAGCCCAAAGCACAGCGATGGCGTGCCTCGCTCCTGTTCGACCGCATTTTGCAGCCAAGAAAGCGAGCTCGCGATTCGCGGGTCGTCGAGGCCGAGTTGTGCCAGCGCCAAGAGCGAGATCGCCGAGGGCAGCGTATGCGGCAGTAGCTCCTGGCCGAGCACGAACGTGTTGCCGTAGTTCGCGCCGCCCTTGGAAAGTTGCCGGTCGACGAGCAGCCGAATGGCTTCCTGACAGCGGGGATGATCGACGTTGCCGGTCGCGCGGAGGACGAGCACCGCAAAGGCCGTCGGTTCGATCCACGAGTGCGTCCCCGCAACCCACGGCCAGCCGATGAGCGTCGTATCGTGTCCGAATTGCGGACTGCGGCGCAGGGCCTCGCCTTTGGCCGCCATCAACCATTCGAGTGCTCGTCGAACGGACGATCGCAACTCCTCGGCTGCGGGCCAGGCGTTTTGTTTCGCGGCCTTTTCCCACGCGAGAATCGCCAGGCTCGTCGGCCAACAAGGTTCCGCCTGGCCGTCGGCGACGCCAACGCTGCCGTCGTCGTTCTGTCGCTCCGCGAGCCACTCGCAGGCATGCCGGGCGCGTTCGGGCTTATCGTTCTCCAATAAAGCGAGCGCGGCAAGCGCCGTCGGTTCGCTCGCGGCCGGGCCATCGGCCGCGTAGCCAAAGAACTCGCACGCGGCGAGTCGTTCGAGGAGGTTCGACGAGTTCGACATGCCGGCACGCGCGAATGGAAGCACCGAGAGCATCGCGCGGTGTTCGATCTACCGCGGAGGCGCCGAGACGCGGAGAAGGCAGGCAAATCTCGAATCTGAGATTTGAGATCTGAGATTTCGATCGTCGGGCCTGGCGCCAATGCCGCGCTTTCTTGTGTCTCTGCTTGAAGAATAGGTTGCCCGTACCGCCGCCTTCGCGTGCCGGGGCCTGCCGCTCGCATCTGCTTCGCGCGGATCGCGCCTCGAACAGCAGAGACGCCCGCGCCAATGCACGAGCGTTTCGTGCAATCGTGCCGAATGTGCGGCCGCAGCGAGTCCGTTTGCGGCGATCGCGCCGGTCATGGCGACATTCGCCCGGCAAACGGCCCGCAGGCGGCAAGTTTTTCGCGAAAAGACTAAAGCCCGCGGTTTGACTTCGCGAAAAGCCGACGTAGGTTTCCAATGTAGCCGCGAGCAGTGAACCTGCGAGTTGGCTACGGACGCGGCCTGCCGGTCGCGTCTCCCGTCTACTGGCTCCTATCTGTTAGTTGACATTTCGTATCCGTGCAGACGGAAGCTTCGTAGCGGTGTAAAAGCCTGCGGCGCTTCGTCCTCGACAAAGGCAACTCGGCCGGTTCGGCCGGGACGCAAAGCCACAGGGTCCGGCGGTGCTCTTCGCGGAGCTCGCGGGAACAGCCTGGCTGCCGAAGGGATGATGTGCGTTTGGCGGTCGCGACGCGGGGGTGCGTCGCGGCGGCCGGTCACATCGGACAACACAACGGAGTGCGATCGAGGGGAAGGGCGCGATTGAACTTGTAGGGTTTTCGTCGGGCCGAGCAGGCTGACGTTCGTTTCGGCGGGCGTGGCTGTCGGCGGAAACTCGTGCACCTTTGATTTCGGTCCGGCACATGGCGGCGCCTCGCGCGTTCCGTCGCCGGACCGTGCAACTGGAGAGTCTTGCAATGAAAGATTTCGCCCTGAAGATTCGTCGTTTCCTGGCGTCGGAAGACGGCCCGACCGCGGTCGAATACGCGGTGATGCTGGCCTTGATTATCATCGTCTGCTTGACGGCGATTAGCTCGATCGGCACCGAAGCGAACACCACGTTCTCGACGGTCGCCGACTCCATCAAGAACGGTGGCGGTAGCTAGTCGATCCGCTTTTGCGATGGCGTCGGTCGCCCTGCGATTGGCGCGTTTGCCGTAACGATCGTAACCCTCTTTGCGCTAAGAGCGCCGAGAGGGTTTTTTATTGCGCGGAGGCGACCTTTCGCCGCGGCGACGGCCGGGTCGCAGCGCTCGCAGAAATCCGCCGGGACGACCGATACCGCCGGCCGTTCCACACGACGCGGTTTTGTGACCTACGTTTGCATAGCGGCCGATTGTCGCCGGACCGCGCATGTCGGAACTGCGCCGGACGCCCGTACCGCTTGGATCGAACCGTATGTATCCGCTCGTGCCCGAAGAAATGTTGGACGCCTGCATTCAGTTGGCCTGCTACTTCGTCACGATGGTGGGCGCGGTATTCGGCTGGCTGATGACGGGTCGCATGGCTTAGCGCGGCGCCAGCTCGGCGAACGCGGCTCCAAAATCGCATTCGAGCCGCGTCCGTCGCGCCGTCGCAGCCTAGACTTGCGCCTGTAATAGGCCCGCGCCTGTAGGAGGCGAATCCCTTCGCCGATGGGCTCGGCTGCCGCCTCGGTCGGCGAAGGGATTCGCCTCCTACAGGCAGGCCGATGCGACGAATCATAACCGACACACACGACACCCGGTGAGAGAATTCGACCATGTTCAACTCGTCGATGATTTGGGACACCCCGGCCGAAGAGCCTTGGGTCGTTTGGCTGGTGACGGTCGTGCTCGTCGTGGCCGCCGTCATCGACGGCAAGCTGCTCAAGGTGCCGAACTGGCTCACTTTCCCGATGATTCTCAGCGGCTGGGCCTACAGCGCGTATGCATTCGGCTGGGAAGGAATCGGTTGGAGCCTGGCCGGAACGGGCGTTGGATTGGCGGTCCTGCTGCCGGCGTATGCCATCGGCGGCATGGGCGCAGGCGACGTGAAGCTGATGGCCGGCATCGGCGCCTGGTGCTGGAGCACGATCACGCTGTTCGCCTTTTGCGCGAGCGCAGTCGTCGGCGGCGCGTTGGCCGTGGCGATGGTGCTGATCCAAGGCAAATGGAGCCACCATCGCAACCAATTCTTCGGCATCCTCAACGAAATCTCGACGATTCGCGACCCGAACAAATTGGCGGCCATCGCCGCTGACCGCAAGAGCACGATGATGCTCCTGCCCTACGGGATACCCATGGCGATCGGCACGATTGCCTATTTCGCCTGGATGGGAATGTTGATGTAAGAGGCCGACGAGTGGGCGGTGGATCGTGGGCAGTGGGCAGTTTCTACCGACCACTGTCCACTATTCACTGCCCACCGCCCACCGCTCACTCACTCAAGTCACTGCTAGCAACACATCCGTGAAATCGCCCTCGCGGCGCGGCTCCTAAACTGGAGAGTTCGTAGCGAAGATGCCGAAGACAACGACGAGGGACCGCGGTCGCCTTCCGCAAGGCGCGCGCGGTTCCGAATAGCCGTCCAGGTGCGTCGACCCACGCGTTCCGCCGACCCGAGCGATCGGGGTAAACGGAACGTTGATCTTGGCGACCCGGCGGCAACCTGCGTTTCGGCGTTGGGCGATGTCGCACGCATTCGTGCTGGCGCATCGAGACACTTCCCACGGAGGGTAACGATTCTGGCAGTCGCGTGAGGCGTGCGGCGCTTTCCCCAGATTATCAAGATTCCGCGGGAAAGTTGCCAATCTTCTCATTCGGGGTCAGACGTTTTCAACCGCAGCGTGGACACGCTGCGAGGCCGTGGAAACACCCACCCGCCAGGAACGCCGACGACATGGACGGCGCGGTCCTAGGCCGAACATGTCGAAGGGGGAATCATGCGTCCAAAATCCATCCTATTGCTCGTGCTCGCGCTGGGCTGCGGCCTCGTCGCGTCGATCGGCATTAGCCAGGTCATGGAACGTCGCGGATCCGGCGGAGAAGAAGCCGAGCAGGTCGAGGTGTTGGTCGCCAAGGTCGAAATACCGGCCGGCGAAGCGATCAAGCCCGAGATGGTCGCCGTCCAGAAAGTGCCCAAGAACATCGTCGCGGCCGACACGCTGACCAAGATCGAGGAAGTCGAAGGCAAACGCCCGAACGGCAAGCTGCTCGTCGGCGAAATCATTCGCGAAGGCAACCTGGGCGAAGCCAAGGCGGCGCCGATTCCGCCGGGCTTCCGCGTGAACACGATTCGCGCCACGGCCGACCGCGGCGGAAACCTGCTCAAGCCGGGCGACCGCGTCGACGTACAGGTTTACGTGCGGGCGAACGCTGTGCCGCAAGTTAGCGAGCCAACGTTGCAAACATTCCTTACGGACGTTCGCGTTTACGCCGTCGACAGCAAGGTGAGCCAATCGGAAGAGGAACAAGGCAGCGCCTCGACGCGAACCGTGTCGCTGCTCGTGACGCCCGAGCAAGCCGCCAAGCTGACCTACGCGTCGCAAATCGGCCAAATCCAACTCGTCATGCGCGGGGTGGGCGACACGGAAAAGGATGTCATTACCACACCCATCGACTGGAAAGACATCGCCGGCAATACCGACTCGCCGGGCGATCAGAACGCGAAGGCAAAGCCGAAAGACGATTTGACGCCGCCGAAGCAAGACGGCTTCGTGGCGAAAGCGCAAGAATTCGTGGACGCGGCGAAGAACCTCACGCCCGCGGCAGTCGCTCCGAGCGTGGACCACTTCGTGATGCTCGAAGTCCGCGGCGACAATATCGTGCAGTACACGTTCGGCGATCCGGCCAAGCCGCCGCTGAACTGGGGTCCCGTCGACGGTGCTGCCTCGACGACTGCGCCGCCCGCGCCCGCCGTCGACGAACCGAGCGAACCCGGCCCGCACTTGCGGGTCGCGCCGAACCATCCGGCTCGCAATTCGCGGCCGGCTGAAGACTACGAGGCATCGCCGATCGAATAGCTGAAAACAACGCCGCCACGGCCGGTCCCGAGACCGACCGTGGCGGCAAATGTTGAGGTGGAACTGGGTGGTAGTGAGGTCAAAACGCAAAGCGAACATTGGCCGCCAACAAAGTTGGACGGAATTCATTCCGTCCTACGACGAGGGTATCGCCCCAGCGCACACCGGGAGAATTCACGGATTGGCCCAGCTCGCGTCCGGCAAGAAAGCGGAGAGTCTTGCGCAACGGACTCGAGGATCAGGACGGTAACCGCGCTCTTGCGGGCGCAAGGATGACACGGATGTTTTCGTCTCGCTTTGGGCGCGACTGCGCCACCGGTTTTGCGGCATCGGTTCTCGCGCTCCTCTGTTGCGCCGCACCTGTCGCGGCGCAAGGCACCAGCGGCCAATCCATCACGTTCAAGGTCCAGGGGGCCAACGAACGGATGGAAATGACCGTCAACACGAGCCGAATCCTCAAGCTCGACCAGAAGATTCCGCGGTTCGTCGTCAACAACCCGGACATGCTCAAGGTGTTGCCGCTGTCGGCCACCGAGCTCCAAGTCGCCGCCCAGAAGCCCGGCGTCACTCAAATCAACATGTGGACGGAGTCGGGTGAAATCTTTTCGGTCGACTTGATCATCTATGGCGACGCCCGCGAGCTAGCGATCCTGCTCGAACAGGAGTTTCCGCAGTCGGCCCTCAAAGTCCGGCCGCTGGCCAATAGCGTCGTCATTTCCGGCTACGTCGATCGCCCCGACCACGTGTCGCGGATCATCCGCATGGCCGAGGATTATTATCCCAAGGTCATCAACAACATTTCCGTCGGCGGCGTGCAACAAGTGTTGCTGCACTGCAAGGTGATGGAAGTCTCGCGCACGAAGCTGCGGGCGATGGGCTTCGACTTCCAGGCGATCGGCAGCGGCGGCGACTTCCTCGTGTCGTCGATCAGCGGCTTGATTAGCGCCGCGGCCGTGAACACGATCGGCGGCGGCACCAGCGCGAACATCCAGTTCGGCGTCGTCGGGTCGGAGAGTTTCTTCGGCTTCCTCGAAGCAATGCGGCGTTACAACCTGGCGAAGATCATCTCGGAGCCGACGCTCGTGACCGTCAGCGGCCGGCCGGCGTACTTCGAAGTCGGCGGCGAAATCCCCTACGAAATCCCGCAGAGCCTCGGCACGACGACGATCGAGTTCAAGAAGTTCGGCACGCGGCTCGATTTCGTCCCGATCGTGCTGGGCAACGGCGCGATCCGCCTCGAAGTGCGGCCCCGCGTCAGCCAGCTCGACGAGTCGATCGGCATTCCGGTCGGCAACCGCGTCGTGCCGGGCTTCAAGACTCGCGAACTCGACACGGGCGTCGAACTCAAGGCCGGGCAAACGCTGGCCTTGGCCGGCTTGCTCGAACACCGCGTCGAAGCCGAGAACAAGGGTATCCCGTTCCTCGCCGATCTGCCCTGGGTCGGAGCCGGCTTCCGCCGCGTCGAGGAAGACGTCAACGAAATCGAGCTGCTCGTCCTCGTCACGCCGGAACTCGTCGACGGCATGGACCCGAACGAAGTTCCGCCGTGCGGCCCAGGCATGAGCAGCGTCAGCCCCTGCGATATCGACCTGTACTTCCGCGGCCATCTCGAAGTTCCGCGTTGCGACGGCCCGTGTGCGATGAACGGCGGCGCAGGTTGCGGTCCGAACGGTTGTGGCCCGAACGGCAACGGACATGCGATTCCCGGCGGCCTCGGCCCGGCCAGCAGCGAAGAGATCGCGCCGCCGCCCGCGGGCAACGGAAACGTCGCTCCGGAACCGCCGGCCACGAAGTCCAGCGGCGCGTCGCTGAGGATGCGTTCGGCCAGCCCGACATACTATGCCGCCCCGGTGAAGCCAACGGCCCCCGTGGTGACGCAAGGCGAGCCGAGCGCCGTTCCCCCGCCGGTCATGGCGCGCGACCGTTACAACCCGCAAGGTCCGACCTCTCGGTATGCAGAGCCGGCGCGGCCCCCGGCCTCGCAAGGACCGGGTTTGGTCGGACCGATGGGCTACGATGTCCTAGACTAGATAGAGGTGAACAATTCCGCGGCGCGTGGACGGAAATCTGGCCGTCCTCGCGCCGGGAGTGTTTTCGGAAAGGCTGTCGCCGGAGCACGACGGTGCAACGTGACAGCGACGCGGCGCTCGCCGCGGTGGATTTCGACCCAGGCGGCGCTACCGGAAGCGCCGCGAACGGACTCATCCCGATGGACAGCGAAGGCGGCGGTCGACATTCATGACTCAAGTTCTTCGATTAGCGATCGTCGACCCCAAAGACACGACGCGCGATGCGCTGAAGTCGTTGCTCTTGGGCATGGATCGCATCTGGCTCGAAGCGGAAGCCTCGCGCTACGAGTTCTTCGCCGACGTCGTCAGCCAGACGCATCCCGACGTGGGCGTGATCTCGCTCGACGCCGACCCCGACAAGGGACTGGACCTCGTCTCGCAGCTTCATAAGACCTCGCCCGAGTGCAGCATCCTCGTGGTCAGCAGTTCGAGCGACGGCAGCTTGATCTTGCGGGCGATGCGGGCCGGTGCGAAAGAGTTTCTCACCCACCCGATCAAGCTCGAAGATCTGCTCACCGCGCTCGACCGTATCACGACGCTGCGGTTCGGCAAGGGCACGGGCAAATCGCGCGGCTGCACGACGATCGCCGTAGCCGGTTCGACCGGCGGCGTGGGCACGACCAGCCTGGCCGTGAATCTCGGCTGTGCGCTGGCCGCCGACGAGAAGAACACCGTGGTCCTGGTCGACCTGGATATGTGTTTGGGCGATGCCGACGTGTTCTTGGACGCGATCCCCGAATACACCGTGCTCGACCTTGCCCAGAACGTCACTCGGCTCGACTTTGCCCTGCTCAAGCGCTCGCTCACCAAGCATTCGTCGGGTTTGTTCCTGCTGCCGCGGCCGGTGCACCTGGAAGACATTCCGCAAATCACCGAAGACGACATGCAGCGCGTGTTCGGCCTCTTGAAGGCCACGTTCACGCACATGATCATCGACCTGTCGAAGAGCTACAGCCGGCTCGACATGCTGGCGATGCAGGTTTCCGACCACGTCCTGCTCGTCACGCAGCTCGATCTGCCGTGCTTGCGGAACGTCGTGCGGCTCAACACGTCGCTCAACGAACATTCGGCGATCAAGGACAAGGTGAAAATCGTCGTCAACCGCGTGGGGCTCGAAAGCGGGCAAATCACGCTCAAGAAAGCCCAGGAAACGCTCGGCAAGGAGATCTTTTCGCAACTGCCGAACGACTACCGCACGATGAGCGAAGTTCGCAACAACGGCGTGCCGCTCGTCGAGCAAGCCCCGCGCGCCGCCATCACGCAGGCCGTACTAAAGCTGGCCGCCGAACTCTGCGACGATCCCGAGCTTGCCGGCAATGCGGACAAGGGCGGCAAAGGAAAGTGGTTCGGCCTCTGGTCGTCGAAGACCAAGGCGTAGATCGCTTCGTCGAACGACATTTGAGCTTGCCGCGCGCTCGGCGCGTGCGTCTTCCGCAAACGCTCGCGTTGCACCTGGAACCGACGATGTCCGAAACGGTCTTTTCCCGGCTCGAAGCCCGTCTGCGCAACTCCGGCGTCGAGTTCAACGTCCTACGGCACGAACCGGTGTTTACGAGCCAGGAAGCGGCCGCCGTTCGCGGCACGCCGCTGTCCAGCGGCGCGAAAGCGCTTGTTTGCAAGCTCGACGATGCGTTCGTAATGTTCGTGCTGTCCGCCAATCGCAAGTTGGCCAGCAAAGCGGTCCGGCAGGCGCTCGGCGCGAAGAGCTTGCGATTCGCCGACCGCGCGGAAGTCGCGCGGCTCACGGGCCTCGCGCCGGGTTCGATTCCGCCGTTCGGCAGCTTGTTCGGTCTGCCCACCTATTGCGACGAACGGCTGTGCGAAGAGCCGGCGATCAACTTCAACGCCGGAGACCACGCCATCTCAATCGGCATGACGCTGGCGGACTATCTGAAGGCAGAGCAGCCGTCTCGCGGGAGTTTTTCGGAATGAGGACAGTTGAAGGATGCCGAATGCAAAATGAAGAATGAAAAATGAAGGAAGTCCGATAGCCGGACGCTCGCCTTCCGTCGATCCGAACGCCGGATCGTTCCGCATTTTGCACTTTTCATTTTGCCTTTTGCATTTCAAAGCAGCGAGTTGAGTTCGTCCACCAGCCGCCCGAAATGAACCAGGGCCGTTTCGACCGGCTCCGGCTTGGCCATGTCGACCCCCGCGCCGCGGAGCAGATCGAGCGGGTCTTTCGATGAGCCGCCGGAAAGAAAGCCGAGGTAGTCGGCCAGTTCCTGCTTCCCGCCCGTCGTGACGCGGTCGGCGAGCGCGATCGCCGCGGCCAGGCCGGTCGCGTACTTGTAGACGTAGAACGCACGATAGAAATGCGGAATGCGGAAGCATTCGAGCGAAAGCTCCTCGTCCAACGCGAACTCCGGTCCAAAGTACCTTTCGAGCAGCCCGCGATAGATCGACTTGAACGCCTCGACCGTCAGAGGTTCGCCGGATTCGACTTGGGCGTGGGCGACCTTCTCGAACTCGGCGAACATCGTCTGGCGAACGATGGTCGCGCGGATCGCGTCGATGTCGCGGTTGATGAGGTAGGCCCGCTCGCGATCGTTCTTGGCCCGCGCGCGCAAGTGATTGCTCAACAGTTGTTCGTTGAACGTGCTCGCCACTTCGGCGACGAAGATCGTGTAGTCGTAATACTGGAACGGCTGCTTGGCGGCGGAATAATACGTGTGCATCGAGTGTCCCGCTTCGTGGGCAAGCGTGAACACGTGGTCGAGCACTTCTTCCTGGTAGTTCATCAGGATGTAGGGCTGGCCGTCGTAGGCCCCGCTACTGAATGCCCCGCTCTGCTTGCCGACGTTCGGAAAGCGATCGCACCAGCGCCCCTTGAGGCCGCGTTCGAGGACGCCGCAATACTCGCTTCCCAGCGGGGTAAGCGCGTCGATCACCGTTTGCACCGCCTGATCCCAGGTATACCGCGTGTCCAAGTCGCTGAGAATCGGCACGTACGTGTCGTAGTGGTGGATGTCGGGCAGCTTCATCTTTCGCCGCCGCAGATCGAGGTAGCGATACACGGCCGGCAAATGTTTATGGACCGCGGAGATCAGATTGTCGTACACGGCTTGCGGAACGTTGTCCGGAAACAGCGCCGCATCGAGCGCGCTGGCGTACCCGCGGGCCTTGGCATAATACACGTCGCGATGAATCGAACCGGAAAGCGTCGCGGCGAGTGTGTTTTCGTGCGCCTTGAACTGACCGTAGTACTGGTGAAACGCCGTCTTGCGGACGGCGCGCTTGGGCGCATGCAGCAGGGTGCTGAACGTGGCGTGCCCCAGTTCGATCTCTTCGCCCCGTTCGTTCTTCACCAGGCCGAACTTAAGGTCGGAGTTATTGAGCTGCGTGAAAATCTTGTTGGTGGCCGATGCCATCTCGCTCTGCATCGCGAGGAGTTCTTCCTCGCGTTTCGAGAGCGTGTGCTTCTTGAATCGCCGCATCCGCACGAGCAGGACGCGATACGGCTTGAGCGCGCGGTCGGCGAGCATCCGCTTCATCTTGCCTTGCGGTATCGCCAGAATCTCGGGCCGCATGTAGCTGGCGGCTTGGGCCGCGCGGCTGGCCGCGCTTTGATAGCGCCCAACCATTCGCTGATACGTGCTGTTCGACTGGTCTTCAGCCGATTTAAGAAAGGCATAGTTCCCGAGCGCCTCGCCGGCGCGGTCGAAGAGCGATTCAAACTTCAGCGCCGCGGCAAGCGACCGGGGACTGTCGGCGAGATGCCCGCGGAACTTCTGATATCCCCCGATCCGCTTCTCCCACTTGCGGAAAGCAGATTCCCACGCGGCATCGTCGGCAAACAGGCTCGAAAGGTCCCAGGTGTCCTGAGGTTGGACTTGGTCGCGGCGGGGAAGCGTTTTCATGGAGGCCGGATTCGGGATTCGGGATTCGGGATTCGGGATTCGCGTGTCGCTTCGCTCCGCGCGGCGTGAACGAATGATACTGGCGGGTGCCGCGGGCTGACAGGGCGACGCTGCGTTACTCACGCAGCGCTTCGCTCGCGACCGTAGCGGCTGCCCGCGTTTGCCGGCGTTTGCCGTCGGCGGGTAGCAGGTCGAAGTGCGGTCGGGGGATGAGCGGCACGGCTTCTGCCGGACCGTCGCCGTCCGTTTTGCGCGGCGACGCGAGTTCGGTCGAGGTTTCGAAGGAGTCGTCGTCGGCATCTTCTTGCCGTCGCCGATTGCGGCTCAGCCACGTGAGCAGCGCCGGCAGCACGACGAGCGACGTGAACAGGCAGCACGTCGCGCCGATCGTCATCACGCGGCCCAAGCTTGCGAGCCCGCGGTGGCTGGCAATCATCAACGCGCCGAACCCGACGATCGTCGTGAGCGCGGTGATGAGCACGGCAACGGCCGTCGAACCGCTCACGCGATACGGCCCCGGTTGCGAGCGGAAATCGTGTACCATGTGGACGCCGGTGTCCAGCCCGATACCCAGGAGCAACGGCAGGACGATCATGTTCGCCGCGTTGAGCGGAATGCCGAAAAGCCCCATTAAGCCGAACATTTGCACGACGCCGAGCGCCATGGGCAGCAGCGCGAGCAGCGAATCGCGGAGGTTGCCGAAGTCGAGCAGGATCGCGATCGTAATCGCCACAAGGGCATAGCAGGCGGCGTGAACGTAGCTCCGCTGCATCTGGTGCGAGGCGTAGTAGGTTTGCAGCGGTTTGCCGGTCGCGGCCGGATCGACTCGCTTCACGTCGTGGACGAACTTTTCGAGCGCCGCCATGTCCCAGAGACTGCCGTGGCCGTAAATCCGCAACTGATGCTTGCCGGTGCGGCCGATGAATCGCTCGACGAGCGGTCGGGGGAAATCGTCGAACGTCGGCGGTTCGGGACTCGTGCATTGGGCCAGCGCCGCGAGCCGCGCGAGCAGCTCTCCCGCTGCGCGCTGCTGATACTCGGCCATCCGCGCCATCGCTTGGCGCGGGTCCATTTCCGCAAGCAGTCGTCGGGCGTGCCGCACCAGGTCGGCCGTTTGGGACGCATCGGGAGACGTTCGCAGAACCGCTTCGCATTGGGCAAGCGCCCGGTCCAACTCCGCCGGTTGGTCCACCGGCAATAGCGGCACGTCTCGCGAAAGCGGGGTCAGCCACTCGCGAATCTCGGCAACGATCGGCCGCTTCTGCTCGATGCCCGTGGGCAGCATCGTCATGATCTCTTCGGTCCGCTGCACGCTCGGCATTTTCTCGAACAGTTGCCGCTTTTTGACCATCTCCGCGCGGCTACTGCACAGCGATACGGCGTACCACACGCTCTGGTCGCAACCGGCCAGCAACTGCTCTTCGATGGCGACGCTTTCCAGACCGACCGGCTGCAAGTTCAACAGGTTATGGTCGTACCGAAGTTGGTAACATCCAAGCGCGACGAGCGCCGTCGCCACCAAAGAACCGAGAAACACCGTACCGGGCGTTTTCGCCAGCGGCGCGAGCCACGAACCGACGGGAAGCGGCTGCGGCACGTGGTCGAACTGCCGCTTGCGGTCCACCAGACGCGCCATCGCGGGCAATACGAGCATCGCGGCCACGATGCACAGCAGCACGCCGCCGCCGGAGATCACGCCCAGCTCGACGACGCCGGTAAAATCGGTCAACGCCACGGTGAAAAACGCGATCGCCGTCGTCACGCCGCCGGTCACGATGCCGGGACCGACCGACCGCGACGCGCCGACGAGCGCGTCGCTTCCGTCGAAGCCGCGGTTGCGCAGGTCGACATAACGGGCAACGTAATGGATTCCAAAGTCCATTCCGATGCCGATGAGGATCGCGCCGAACGCCGCGCTTAAGATGTTCAGGTGTCCCACGGCCAGCGTCGTGAATCCGAACGACCAGGCCATCGCGAGCGTGAACGCTGCCGCAGCCAACAGCGGATGGCGAATGCCGCCGAAGCAGGCGATCACCACGAGCGACACGCCGCCGAGGCTTAACACGTTGGCCTGCCACATCGACGAGGCGCTTTCGCGCATCTCGTCGTTCTCCATGATCGGCAAGCCGGTCAGGCCGATCTTTACTTCGGGATGTGCCTTGGCCGTTTGTGCGATTAGCAGCCGCAATGCGTCGACCGCCTTGCTGCCGCGGTCGAATTGGCCGCTCTGCTCGTCGAGGTTGAGCTTCAAGAGCACGAAGCCCAGCCGGCCCTCTTCGGCGAGAAGGTATTGCGGCTTCGATTCGGTCATCGCTCCGGCCATCGCTTCGTCGGCGGAACTCGCCTCGCCGAACGTATCCAAGTCGGCCATCGCCGGCTGCGGCATCGGCGGCCAGGGCGAACGATATTCGCGGCGTTCGAGCGCTGCAGCCACGCCGCCGACGAGCCGAGCAACGTTCGCTTCGGCCGCGCTGGATGCGTGTCCGATCGGATCGTTCCGGACTTGATCGCATTGCCGCGCCGCTTGATAGATCAAATTCGCCGGCTTGATCGCGCCCCAATCGCCGGCCGGCACCGGTTCGAGCTGAACGACGAAGGAACGGATCGCTGCGAGATCCGCGGCAGAAAGATAATACAAACCCTTGGCTCGCAACTTCGCCGAATCGACCTTCGCCAGCACGGAGCGAAAGAACTGCGGTTGTGCGGTCACCGCTTGATTCAATCGGTCGATCGCGGGAAGCAGCGCGTCGGGCGACTTCGCCTGAAACACGACTACGGCGTCGTCTTCGTCGCCGAACTCGTCGACGTACCGCAGCCAGAGTTGGTTGTAGCTGCTCTTGGGATTCAACAGGTCGAGGCGGCTGGTCCGAAAGCCGAGACCCAGCGCCGAGTACACGGAGCAGGCCACCGCCAGCGCGCCGGCGAGCGCCAGCGTCGCGCGCGGATGCTTGACGACCAAAGCCGTGGCAGCCCCCAGAGGACGCGATAGAAACGAAGTTTCATCCGGCGGCATCCGTTCCGCGGACATTCGATTTCCTCAATGCGAGCGTGAGAATCTCGTCCCTGAGCCGGCCGATTGTAGTTCGATTCGCACGCGGGGAACAAGGCGAACTGCCGACGGACGCTCGTGCTGGCATTGCTGGCGCTCGACCTATAGAAGCTGGTAGCGCGACGCTGGAAACCTCATTCGCCCGACAACAGCGCGACCATTCCAACCACCAATCCAAGCGTCAACTGCAAAACTGCCATTGCGCGGATCGCTCGACAATTCTCCGGCCGTCGAAACTCGCGACACACGGAAAGCCACTCATCGCGTGGAACAAACCTTCGCAAGAAAGCGCGCGGGCGCGACGAATAGTACCACGTCATTGCCGCGACCCATGCGAAGCCAAGAAACGCGGCGTACATGACGAGTCCGCTCTCCGTCGCAAGAAGATTTGCGAGCTTGCCGACTATCGCCCTTCGCGGAGGCGGTCGCCCAAGAAGTTATCGAGTTCCGGGACGTCGTAAATCTTCTGGATCGTCTTGTCCCGGTCGTAATCGACGCGGCGGTAGGTGACGAGGTCGTCTTCCAGCACGACGTAGCACGATCGCGGATCGCCGTCGCGGGGTTGGCCGACGGAGCCGACATTGAACATCAGCCGCTCGCCGGCCAAACGAAATTGGTGGCCGACTTCCTCGGGCGTATGGAATTGCAGGCCCTCGGTGAACACGCCCGGCACGTGCGTATGCCCCTGAAAGCAATACTTCTCGATCAGGCTGAAGATTTTTTCCATCTTCCGCCGGTTGTAGATGTCCTCGGGAAAGACGTATTCGTTGAGCGGGTTGCGCGGCGAACCGTGGACGAACAGCAGCGAGTTTTCGCGGTGATGCCGCGGCAACTCGCCCAAGAAATCCCAGCGTTTGGCCTGCAATTCGGGGTCGTCGGTCGGCTTTTCGAGTTGATCTCGGGTCCAGAAAATCGCCCTCTCGGCCCCGGTGTTAAAGCCTTCCGGGTCGAAAAGCGCGGCCTGGTCGTGATTGCCGAGCAGGCAGACCTGGCACTGCATGGCGAGGTCGATGCACTCGCGGGGATTCGGGCCGTAGCCGACGATATCGCCCAGGCAATAAACCTCGGTGCTTCCCTGCGAGGCGATGTCGGCCAGCACGGCCTC